>JBBQSI010000570.1:0-1539 GCA_038213975.1 Chitinophagales bacterium | reverse complement strand
ATAGGGCCACTGTATGTAGTTTCATAGGTGTGGCCGCCGATGTTCTTATATACAGGGCAGGCATTTAAACATGCGCCGCAGCGGATACAGTATAACCCCTGGCGCTGATCTTTTTGCGCGAGTAGATTTGTTCGGCCATTATCCAGTAATATTACATACATTTCTTCAGGCCCGTCAGTTTCATTACTTTGTTTCGGTCCGCCCAGAATTGTGTTGTACACGGTGAGATTTTGGCCCGTTCCATGCGTAGATAGGATAGGCCAGAAAAGGTCCAGGTCTTGTATTGAAGGAATAATCTTTTCGATCCCAACAATAGCAATATGGATTTTCGGGAAAGTAGTTGTGAGCCGCGCATTCCCTTCATTTTCGGTCAGCGCGATACTGCCGCTATCGGCGATAAGAAAATTCCCCCCTGTAATTCCGACGTCGGCAGAGGTATATTTTTCCCTCAGCAATTCCCGTGCTTTTAAGGTGAGTTGCTCGGGTGTTGCATCAATAGGGGTTCCGAATTTCTCATTGAAAAGCTTCGCAATATCTTCTTTGCTAAGATGCATCGCAGGGGTAACAATGTGATATGGTTTTTGCCCAAGAAGCTGGACGATATATTCACCAAGGTCGCTTTCTACAGTACTTATGCTATTATGTTCGAGAAATTCATTCAGATGAATTTCCTCAGTTACCATTGACTTTGACTTGATAACTGTTTTTGCGTTTGCTTTTTTTAAAATATTAAGGATTTCCTTATTTGCTTCGGCTGCGTCATTGGCCCAGATTACCTTGCCGCCTTTTCGTTGAAAGTTGGATTCAAATTCCGGTAAAAGCTTATCCAGGTTCTCCATAACCTTCCACTTGATAGTATGAGCTTTACGTTTTGAATTCTCAAGATCAAAAAACCGGGTGAGGCCTCTGGCGACAGCTGTATCATACTTTCCAATATTGTTATTTATGATGCGCCGGTGATCAAGATCAAAAGCTTTTGTTCCGGACGTGGTGACGAATTCAGATGCCAATGTACTCATGTTGCGAATTTAGCTATTTTGATTCTTAACCTAGTTTATTGTTTGTATTTCATACCGAATTTGAGCCAGCCGAGTCATTATTTAAAAACGCGTGTAACCCTTTGTGTCTGCCTATCGTCTATCAGGTATTAATTACTAAACGAATTATTATGAAACCATTAACCATACTCATTTTGCCATTGTTATTGATCTTAAGCTCATGTAACCCTAAAGTCTATAAAGACAAATCATTTTTTTCAAAAACAAATCTTAACGGACAAACCCTGGCGGTTCTTCCTGCAGAGGTAATTTATAGCGGCAATCTGCCAAAAAACTGGGATTCTGATCGTGTTGAGAAAATGGAAATAGAAGGGAGTACCCGGCTGCAACAGGAAGTTCATGACGATTTTCTATATCATGCATCCAAGAAGGATCTCAGAAAAAAATCGGCCGTAAACCTAATAGATACCAAAGTAGTGAACGACAGGCTTGAAAAAAACGGGATATCTCTGAATGATTACTGGAAGCAGACATCAGAAGA
>JBBQSI010000569.1:0-1546 GCA_038213975.1 Chitinophagales bacterium | reverse complement strand
AAACTGAAACTTTCAAAACTGGAAAAAATAAATAACTGGGTAGCAGGTGAACAAACAGTGATGGTTGATTATAAAGATGAAGTTGCAAAAATCATCGATAAGGTAATATCCGGATGCAATTATCCGGCAGGTCAATCTTTGCCGGCTCCTGTAGTAAAAGGATATTTCTGGGATTCAGTGCCCGGCATCGCCAAATAGTTCAACCTGTTCCTTTGATAACAAGAGAAGAATTTGGAAATGATTTCATCTGGGGCGTATCCACGGCGGCTTACCAGATTGAGGGTGCGCACAATTGTGACGGCAAGGGACCATCGATATGGGACGATTTCGTGACACGGCGCAGAAAAATATTCAAAGGGCATAGTGGAGATGTTGCCTGCGATTATTACAATCGCTACGCGAAAGACATCAGCCTCATGGCGCAAATGAACATTCCCAATTACCGGTTTTCTCTTGCCTGGTCGCGGCTGCTCCCGGATGGCTTTGGCCAGGTAAATTCCCAGGGAATTGATTTTTATAATCGCATCATTGATCTGTGCCTCGAGCTGAACATCACACCCTGGATCACGTTATATCACTGGGATCTTCCGATGGCGCTTCAGCGCAAAAAGGGATGGGCGAACAGGGATGTTGTTTCCTGGTTTGAATCATATGTTGAGCTATGCGTAAAACGTTTTGGAGACCGTGTTTCTAACTGGATCGTTTTAAATGAACCCTTGGTTTTTACCGGAGCAGGATATTTCCTGGGCGTACACGCACCCGGGAAAAAAGGCGTGAAAAACTTTTTGCCCGCAGCGCATCATGCAGCGCTTTGCCAGGCGGCTGGTGGTCGCGTGATCCGGGCACTGAATGCCGATGCAAGAATCGGAACAGCATTTTCGTGTTCTCACATAGAACCACGCTCAGATAAACCGTCCGACCAAAAAGCTGCACTGCGGGTGGATGCTTTATTAAACAGGCTGTTTGTAGAACCATTGCTCGGCCTGGGTTACCCTTTCGAAGACCTTCCTTTTTTGAAAAGGATAGAAAAATACATGCGGCCTGGCGATGAAAGCCTGCTTGCTTTTCCAATGGATTTTATCGGTATTCAGAATTATACAAGAGAAATTGTAGCCTACTCTCCCGCCATGCCCTACATCAGGGCAAAGATCGTGAAAGCAACAAAACGCGGCGTAGAAACAACTCTAATGGGTTGGGAGGTTTATCCGCCGTCTCTCTATTTTATGATAGCCAAATTCGGTGCCTATAAAAATGTTCCGTCAATTATTGTTACTGAAAATGGTGCAGCTTTTATTGACGAGTTTACTGATGGAAAAATTAAGGATATAAAACGACTGCAATATTTACAAGAAAATATTGACCAGGTTGCGAGGGCTATGAAAGATAATTGCAAGGTTGAAGGGTATTTTGTCTGGACGTTCCTCGACAATTTTGAATGGGCAGAAGGCTATTATCCAAGATTTGGTCTTGTGTATGTTGATTTCAAGTCCCTGCAAAGACTTATTAAGTCGTCCGGTAAATGGTATGCAGAATTTTTAGGAAACGA
>JBBQSI010000568.1:0-1561 GCA_038213975.1 Chitinophagales bacterium | reverse complement strand
TGGGGCGAGTATTTTATGCGCGGACTCGTAGCTTATGATATTTCGGCAATGATGGAATATGGCGGAAAAAGCCTAAAAGAAGCAACAGATGCGGTCATTCAGAAAAAACTTACTGATATGGGCGGCACCGGTGGAATCGTTTCACTGGACCACAACGGCAACGTCTCCATGGAATTCAACACGCCCGGCATGTACCGCGCGTATATGAACGATAAAGGCAAGCTGCAAGTAGGGATTTATAAGGAGTTGCAGAAATAGGAAAGATTTTTAGGTTACAGGTTTTAGAGTTGTTCTAACCTACAATTTATTGGTATATTCCACTGTGTAATTTAAAACCTCTTTTGACGCAAAACTTTTCCAAAGTTATAAACTTTGGAAAAGTTTTGCGTCAAAGTTAAACGGAGATTATCCTAACAACTTCACCACATCCTTAGCAAAATAGCTGGCAATCAAGCTGGCTCCGGCGCGTTTTATGGCGGTAATCTGCTCCATCATAACCGCGTCGTGATCCAGCCAACCGCGCTCTGTAGCGGCCTTGATCATTGCGTATTCACCACTTACTTGATAAACCGCCACTGGCACATTTACGGTGTTTTTTAGATCGCGTACAATATCGAGATAGCAAAGGCCCGGTTTTACCATAACAATATCCGCACCTTCCTCAATATCCATAAGTGCTTCCTTGATTGCTTCATCACGGTTACCAGGATCCATCTGATACGTTTTTTTATCCTTCGGAATGTCCTGCGCATCCACTGGGGCAGAGTCCAGCGCATCACGGAACGGCCCATAAAATGCAGAAGCATATTTAGCCGAATAGCTCATAATCCCTGTATCTACAAAACCTTCATCTTCCAAGAGCGTGCGCATTTCAAAAATACGTCCATCCATCATATCGCTGGGCGCAACAAAATCAACGCCAGCACGAGCGTGGGAAAGTGCCATTTCAGCTAGGATCGCGTTTGTGTCATCATTAATGACTTGACCATTTGCAACGATGCCGTCATGACCAAAACAGGAATATGGATCGAGCGCGACATCGGTCATAACCAACATATCGGGGCAGGCGTCTTTAACGGTTTTTATCGCCCGTTGCATGAGTCCGTCAGGATTTAGAGCTTCGGTACCGGCATTATCCTTTAATTTTTCGTCTACTTTCACAAAAAGCAATACCGATTTGAGTCCGAGATCCCATAGTGATTTCGCTTCCGTTTTTAGCGTGTCCAAGCTATAGCGATAATAACCTGGCATTGAATTGATCTCCTCTTTTTTGCCTTTGCCTTCAACAACAAATATGGGTACGATAAAATCATCTGGGGAGATGCTTATTTCGCGAACTAAAGCGCGTAGGGCGGGTGTGGTGCGTAATCTTCTATTTCTGCGTAAGGGATACATATATTTTCAATTAACAATTAAACAATAATCAATTTACACTGCTGTTTTACACCCAATTTTTGGGGTTTTTGAGCACTTTTAGGAGTTTTTCCTCTTCACTATCAGGCTCGGGGTTATGATCGTATTTCCATTGTACAATAGGAGGAAGGCTCATTAAAATACTTTC
>JBBQSI010000567.1:0-1618 GCA_038213975.1 Chitinophagales bacterium | reverse complement strand
CAGAACAAAAACTGCGATGCATATTCATACAGAAATTGACCCGGACAGCGGGGCACTGTTTGCAAAAAACAAATATAACACCGAGTTTAATCACCGGGTGGCTTTCTTTGATGTTGACTATTTGAAAAAAACTTTTACCGGTGATCGCACATTATTTATTGGCCGTAACGGGAATTTGCAGAATCCTGATGCCTTGTCCCGTTTAAAACTTTCCGGAAAAACCGGGCTTGCTTTAGACCCCTGTGCAGCAATCCAGGTTCCTTTTTTTGTAGCAGATGGCGAAGAACAGGAAATTGTTTTCAGGCTCGGAGCAGGTAAAAATTCGAAAGAAGCAAGTTTTCTAGCCAAACAATTCAGGGGAAGGCAAATGGCAACAGAAGCATTGGAAAAGGTAAAAAAATATTGGGAAGAAACCACTAGTGCTTTGCTGGTAGAAACTCCGGATACTGCCGTCAATATCATTACCAACGGTTGGCTTACTTATCAAATCCTCTCATCACGACTGTGGGGTCGAAGCGGATTTTACCAGTCAGGCGGAGCATTTGGTTTCAGGGATCAGTTGCAGGATGTTTTGTCGCTGCTTCATACCAGGCCAGAACTTGCCAGGGAACAAATTTTACTTTGTGCATCAAGGCAATTTAAAGAAGGAGATGTACAACATTGGTGGCATCCGCCAATTGGCCGCGGTGTACGCACCCGTATTTCAGATGATTATCTTTGGTTGCCTTTTGTAATAGCTTATTACATTAAACATACCGGGGACATTGCAATACTTGATGAATCAATTGATTTTCTCGAAGGACGCCTGTTAAACGCCGCAGAAGAATCTTATTTTGATCTTCCCGTTTTTGCTCACGCACCTGACTCGTTGTATAATCATTGTGTTCGTGCAATCAAACATGGGCTCAATTTTGGCGTACATGGATTGCCATTAATTGGTACAGGTGACTGGAATGACGGCTTTGATAAAGTAGGTCAGCATGGTAAAGGCGAAAGTGTCTGGCTGGCATTTTTTATGTATGAAATACTCAACAGTTTTGCAGAGACTGCCCGTTTGCACAACGATCTTGTATTTTCCGACACATGTAAAAATGAAGCGATGAAGTTAAAAGAAAACATTCATAAACATGCCTGGGACGGTGAATGGTATAAACGTGCCTGGTTTGATGATGGAACTCCGCTGGGATCTAAAACTAATAAAGAATGTAAGATTGATTCTATTGCACAAAGCTGGTCAGTTTTGTCAGGAGGAGGAAATGAAAGCCTGGTTCATACTGCTATGGAATCGGCATATAAAAATTTGGTACAAAAAGACGCAGGCATTATTCAGTTGCTGGAGCCGGCGTTTGATAAGTCTGATCTTAATCCTGGATACATAAAAGGATACGTGCCTGGGGTAAGAGAAAATGGCGGCCAAGATACCCATGCCGCCGTTTGGATGATCATGGCATTTGCCAGGTTAGGTAATAATGAACGAGTGTGGGAATTGTTAAAGATGATCAATCCTGTAAATCATGGTACGACCGTGGAAGAAATTGCTATCTACAAAGTAGAACCCTATGTGCTGGCAGCTGACGTGTATTCACGTGAGCCACATGCTGGGCGTGGTGGATGGACC
>JBBQSI010000566.1:0-1618 GCA_038213975.1 Chitinophagales bacterium | reverse complement strand
AGCACTGGCTCAACGGTGAAAAGATTGTAGAATTTGAAGCTGGAGACGCTAAGTGGGATAAAGAAAAGAAAGAAGGTAAATGGAAGGATTATCCTGATTATGGTTCTGTCAAAAATGGCAGGATAGCATTACAGGATCACGGAAATAAAGCCTATTTCAAAAATATTACAATAAAAGAACTATAGGTTAAATTGGTATATAAAAAAAGGGGAGCTGAAATCAGCTCCCCTTTTTTTATGGATATTACCCGGCTATCCAACTGAATTTATATTCGAGGGTGGGATTTTTCATGCGTTCTGCAACTCGTAACAAACGATCTGGAAGATTCATTACATAGTCGCGCGCTTTTTCGCCGGCTTCATTCAAATCCTGCATTTTCTCAATCTGCCAGTCATCAATCAATTGTTTCATGATGTCTACATAGTCGATAGCGGTATAAACGCCAAGTCGTTGTGCAGCGTCTGTAAAATGTCCAAATGTCTGACCCATTTGCAATCCCACTTCACGCAGGAAATGAGCGGGCATTACAATTTTGTTACGCATCATATCTTCAAAGGCAATCATCGCTTCACTTGGATCGACCTCGAATATGCGCATCATAAAATCTTTGTACGCTTTTGCGTGGCGGGCTTCATCGGATGCAATCACACCACACATTTTAGAGAGAAGCGTATCACCGTCCGACTTAGCTAATGAAGCAACGCGGCGGTGGGATATATTTGTCGCAAGTTCCTGGAAGCTGGTATAAATAAAATTGCGGTATGGATCGTGACCAGTTCCTATATCAAACCCATCGGCAATAAGGTATTGTGTTGAAATCTCCATTTGCCTCATATCAACGCGGCCAGAGAGGTACAGGTATTTGTTCAGCAGATCACCGTGACGGTTCTCTTCAGCTGTCCAGTGCCGAACCCACTTCATCCATCCCCCTTGTTCGTCTTTAGAAATGCCGTCAACCATGGTTAACCATGATTCATAGGTAGGCAGAGCTTCCTCAGTAATTGTATCGCCAATCAAAACTGCTACAAGATCATAAGAAAGATCTTTTGCATTCTCTTTTAGATCTTTGATCTCAGAATAAAACGTATCTCTGGTAGAATCCGGTAAAAAATCTGATGTCTGCCAGTTAGTATCTATAGGTTTCAAGTACTCGTGCATTTTTTCAAGCATATAATTTTCAATATGCATTAATACCTCCCTACGGGACCCTACATTGATATTCATATGAATTACTTAAGTGCACAAATATATGAAAAAACCTTGAATTTGGACTCGATACTTCGTAATAAAACGCTTCCATTATACCAAGAACCCTATAATAACCATTTTTATGAATAAAAGTTCTGTTTGACATCAGATAAATACACGGCAAATTTAGGAGTTATTTCATAAAATATCTTCCCCACAATCGGTCTTCGTCTTTACACTTTACTCTGTATTCTCTTGTACACAAATCATCATGTACAAAAAAAGCCCTGATCTTTCGAAAAGGGCTTTAGTAAAATTGGGCACCGACCTACTCTCCCACCTGTTACGGCAGTACCATTGGCTCTGGCGGGCTTAACTTCTCTGTTCGGAATGGGAAGAGGTGGACACCGCCGATATAGGCACCTGAAGG
>JBBQSI010000565.1:0-1653 GCA_038213975.1 Chitinophagales bacterium | reverse complement strand
CATAGAATCTTCGAAATCTGCGACCACGACTCTTGAGCGTATTATAGAAGCGCAGAAAACCCCAATAGATTCCCCTAATGACGCATCCGTTTCTGCTGCAAGCGTGCAAAAGCATTTAGAATTTCTCGCTTCAGATAAACTACAAGGTCGCGCTACAGGTTCTGAGGGACTCGAAGAAGCCGCTCTATATATAACTGATTATTTTACCGAATATGGAATCAAACCTTATTACGAGACCATGCGCGATGATTTTGATGCCAAAGGTTTACCTACATATAATATCGTTGGGATGGTGGAAGGCAATGATCCCGAGCTCAAAAAAGAATATGTTTTAATAGGTGCACATTATGATCATATTGGGATTATAGAAGCGGTAGCGGGAGATTCTATAGCAAATGGTGCCAATGACGATGCTTCGGGAACCGTAGCGGTAATGGAACTTGCCAAATATTTTGCACAGAAAAAAACCAATAATCGCAGTTTGATATTCGCACTTTTTTCAGGAGAGGAAATGGGACTTTTAGGCTCTAAACATTTAGCACAACGTTTAAAGGACGAGAAAGCAAGTATCTATACCATGCTGGAAGTTGAAATGATAGGCGTTCCCATGATCGATAAGAATTATCTCGCCTACTTAACAGGATACGAAATGTCTAATATGGCGACGGTTTTTAACACCTATTGCGGCGATGAGATACTCGGTTTTTTACCGCAGGCGCAAGAATATCATCTTTTCAACCGC
Source organism: Chitinophagales bacterium (assembly GCA_038213975.1). Lineage (GTDB taxonomy): Bacteria > Bacteroidota > Bacteroidia > Chitinophagales > Chitinophagaceae > Ginsengibacter. The sequence continues at coordinate 911 of JBBQSI010000565.1, read as the reverse complement.
AGCGACAATGCTTCCTTTTATGAGGCACTAAATATACCTGCACAAACCGTTTCGACTTTTGATTTTACTAATTTTGATCATTATCATCAAGTAAGTGATGAGGTAGATAAAATGGATATGAACCATATTGCAAATGTCATCAATCGCCTAATCCCGGGTATACAAGGTATGACCGATAGTGAAGCACATATAATTACATTGAATGAAAACTAAAAAGAATATAATCATCACGGGCACCAGTCGCGGGATAGGTTATGAACTCGCTAAACAATTTGCCGATGAAGGGCATAATGTTTTAGCGCTTTCGCGGAATGAAAAGCCAATAAAAGCACTCAAAAACGCGAATATATCCACGTTTCCTTTCGATATTTCAGTAGATGAAGATTCTCAAAAAGTAAATGCTTTCATTGCAGAAAATTGGAAGAAAGTGGATATTCTTATTAATAATGCGGGCGCTTTGGTCAATAAGCCCTTTGAAAAAACCAGCATAGAGGAATTTAAAAAGGTCTACAATGTCAATGTTTTCGGCGTAGCCCAATTAATTAAGTGTGTTCTTCCATTTATGACAACTGGCTCACATGTGGTAAACGTCAGTAGCATGGGTGGTATTCAGGGCAGTGCTAAATTTGCCGGTCTGTCAGCGTACAGCTCATCAAAAGGTGCTATTATCACCTTAAATGAACTTCTGGCAGAAGAATATAAAGATAAAGGGATCGCTTTCAATACACTGGCTCTTGGGGCGGTGCAGACAGAAATGCTTGAAGAGGCATTTCCTGGTTATACGGCACCGGTTTCCGCTTCTCAAATGGCCGCGTACATTACCGATTTTTCGCTATTGGGAAATCAATTTTATAACGGAAAAGTGTTGCCTGTTTCTGCTTCTACTCCTTAAAATCTATGCAACAAACCCT
>JBBQSI010000564.1:0-1664 GCA_038213975.1 Chitinophagales bacterium | reverse complement strand
ATTACTCCCAGATCAGGAATAGTACCTGCTATATATTGCTTTCCGCCTATATAAATCACAAGCAGGTTGCTCACGCCAATCAGCCCAACAATTAGTGGGATAAAAAACGCCTGAACGCGCACTAGGTCCAGATTTTTATTTTTGCTGGTCTCACTCAGTTCATCAAAACCAGTATAAGTCTGTGGTTCTATCCCATACGCTTTAATCACCCCAATCCCACTGAAGGATTCTTGTGTAAATGTGCTAAGGTGCGCCAGATATTGCTGTACCACCGTACTGCGTTTATGAATGAGCCTGCTCAAAAAATAAATCGCCACAGATAGAATAGGTAAGGGGATAAGCACCCACAAAGTAAGACTGGGCGCCGTATAATACATGTATGGGATTACCGTTGCAAAAAGTACGATTGTCGTGATCCCGTACATTATTGCGGGGCCCAGATACATACGTACCTTAGATACATCTTCACTTATACGACTCATGAGATCGCCGGTGCGGTTCTTTTTATAGAAGCTCAGGGAGAGCTTTTGATACTGATCATAAACCTCATTTTTTAAATCTGCCTCCATATATCTGGAAACCACAATAAACATCTGCCGCATTAAAAAGGTGAAAAATGCCGAAAGTAATGTGGCTCCGAGCAACAGAAGTAAAGTATTGAGCAGTTGATCTTCTAAAGCGTTTAGGTCACCGCCCTGTTTTAAATAATCTTCTACATATTCCACCATATCCCCAGCAAATTTAGGGGTCAAAATGGCGAAAATTCGGGCGATCACTACAATAAAGAACCCAGCAATTAAGCGCCATTTGTATTTTGAAAAGTATTTATTGAGGTGTTGTAACTCTTTCATGGGTGCAGTCGCTTTTGCTATAAATAAGAAATAATCTTTATGATGTTTCTAAGGAAATCCGCTCCATTGTTTCTAACATCAAAAAAATATTTTCAGCGCACAAAGATAAGGATTAAGCGCTTTACGCCACACCGGAAAATGAATGCATTTAATTGCCAGATACTATGGCAAAACGCCTTATTTTTGCACCGAATTCAATAAAATAAATTTTACAAATCATTTCTTGCTTTTTGCGAGGAAGATTTTCAAATTATTAAGCTTCCAACCATCATGCTCAACAGAAGGCATATACGCATTAAAGTCATGCAGGCGCTCTATGCGCTTTCACAGACAGAAACCAATAACCTTCAAAAGGAAGAAAAATTTTTAAGGGCGAGTATCTCCCAGATGTATGATCTGTATCTAGTTATGGTAGATCTTATTGTAGAGGTACATGCGCATGCCATCGAATTTCAAGCCAAGTCACAGCAAAAAATGCTTGCAACTGAGGAAGATAAAAATCCTAACCGTCGTTTTGTAGATAATGAGCTGCTTGTTAAACTTGCCTCAAATGAAGAGCTGCAGAAAGAGCTTAGCAAGCGTAAACTCAACAACTGGCGGCTGGATAGTGAATATGTAAATATCATTTTTGAAGAACTCCTGGCTAGCGATATTTATAAGATCTATATGGAAAAGGCAGAGACCTCCTTTAAGGAAGACCGCGCTTTTATAATCGATTTTTTTAGTGAGATTATAGCACCGAACGAAAAATTATATGAGTATCTGGAAGATTATCGTCTTACGTGGATGGATGATTTTCCGGTTATAAATACA
>JBBQSI010000563.1:0-1750 GCA_038213975.1 Chitinophagales bacterium | reverse complement strand
CTCCGAACCATTTTTGGTAGTGATGACCACTACGCCCGATGCAGCCCTGCTACCGTATAATGCCGCAGCCGACCCTCCCTTTAAAATTGTAACAGACGCGATATCGTCCGGGTTAAGATCGGCAGCGCCATTACCATAGTCAACCTCCTGGAAACCTTCTTCATTGTTTTCCGTATTATTCGTAAGAATTGTATTACTGATAGGCACACCATCCACCACAAAAAGCGGCTGGTTATTTCCTGTCAAAGAATTTTCGCCTCTTATCACGATCCTCGAAGCCGAACCAACGCCGGAAGATCCATTCGTCACTTGCACGCCTGCAACCCTCCCTGACAGGCTGTTTACAAGATTGGTTTGCCGGACTTCTGTCAGCGCCTTTCCACTAACAGTCTGAACCGAGTAGCCCAATTCTTTTTTATTTCTTTGAATTCCTAAGGCGGTTACTACCACCTCACTGAGCTCGGTATTAGACGGAAGCAGTGCTATAGTCATTTCAGTATTGGAAGCAATCGATTCCTGTGGCACATAGCCCAGGAAAGAAAACACGAGTGAGGATTTACTATTCTTCACACTTAACGAAAAGTTCCCTTGCTGGTTAGTTTGGGTCCCGTTGGTGGTGCCTTTTTCGAGCACCGTTACCCCGGCGAGTGGCACTTTTGTATTTTGATCGGTGACAGCTCCGGTAACATTATAGGAGGATTGCGCATGCATTTGTAGCATGCCTGCGCATAGGCATAGAAGTATAAAAGCAGATCTCATGTAAATTAATTTGGGCCTTGAAATTGGGTGTAGGAATTGAGGATAATTACTGTGCCGGCGGCCCGCGAAATACCTGGCAGGCGGATATCGTTTCAATCTGAAAATCGAACGCACGAAAAGGAAAGAGAAGAATCTTCCCTATATGGAATGACTTGAGCACTCCCGAAAACCATACTGCACTTTTGGCAATGACTGTTGAAATATTTGACAAGCTATCAACGTCAAAGCCTGCTGCTGCCCGGTGGACCGTCAATTCCAGCCCGTCAGCGTATGCAAGTAAATCTTCGAATAGGTTTGAAGTGAGCCATGAGAGGTCTAAAAACTTTCCGCGGTGATATGCATGCTGATGTAAGGCAAACAGAAAAACACCGCCATCCTTTGCAGGCGCAGCAACCAAATCGCTGGAGCCAAGGCGGGCATTGATATTTAAAAAATGGCCGCAATTTACGGACGGCGTATCGGTACCACTAACAATTATTTTTTTATAGCCGAGGGCAAAAGTGTGTTCGATCGCGTTGGCCAGCCTTTCTCCAAAACCACTGCCTACTTGTTTACCAGAAAAAACTTTAACTATAGGTAATCCCGACTGATGACATTGCTCCAGCGTGTGAGCGATAAGCCGGGAAGCAATCGCGACTGCATTTTTTTTTGTAACCGAAGCGGCAAACTTTTTCGCCGTTGCTTCAGCCTGCGCTTCGCGTGAAAAGACAAGGATTGCAGTATCGTTGGCTGGACTATAAATGGTTAGAACAAATGTTGGGGTTCATTTAAGCAATACGTATAAAAACTGTATACGGATTTGAAGGAGCAAGATAGTGAAATGAAGCAGATTGTGGTGTAGTGAAGTAAAGAGGGTGCATCCCAAATTTTCGCAACTTTAAGCAGCAGCTTTAAATCCATATTTAGTTAGTTCTATTATTTTAGCCCATTGATGATTTTTATTTATTACTCTAAGGTTAAGCATACTCTGCGCACCTTTTTTACCCCATCG
>JBBQSI010000562.1:0-1751 GCA_038213975.1 Chitinophagales bacterium | reverse complement strand
CTGAAGCGTTGTTGCGTCATAACCCAGTATCCATCCATGATAAGGGCCCCAGTCGCAATGAGAAGCATACGTAATATAGACTTTACCGTTTAGCAGCAAAAGACCGCAACGTTGATTTTGTTTCTGAGCATCAAATGAAATGACGCCATTTACTACGCCCGTGCCGGTTCCTGGCACCTGCGCTGTAATAAGAACCGGGCTGTTTTGTTTTTCTTCGCCTGTAGAGACATCCAAAGCGTGAAAGTATTGTACAAAATTAGTTCTGTCAGGCGCTACACTCCTGGCGACTATATATATTGTATTTGTGAGGGTATCAATAACGGGAGTTGAAACTATGCCCATATTCCCGGAAAAATCCTTGTAAGCGCCGCCACATGCACCGGTTTCGTCCGACTTGTGTACAGAACGCAAGCCATCGGGGGTAAGATTTACCTGCCAATAGGGATCGGTTATGTTCGCAGAGTCTGCATCATATGCGTATACTGAATTGTTAACTGTAGCCGCGAAGACGATATTTTTTTTGCCCTTACCCGGTATTGAAACGCCGTTCATTATTAGTAACTGTGCATACAATTGATCGTCGACAGGGCGGGTAAACAATTTTCCAAATAATCCCTTGCTTACATTCTTAGTGTTCAAAAGATATTCGGTATTATTCCATCCCGTACGGCTAAGATTGTTGTGCTGGGTTACCACATTGGTTTGAGCAAGCGCTTGTCTCCCAAAAACCAGAAGATAAATGCACAGTATCGCAATATAAGATTTGTTTGGAAACTTAATTTTCACAGAGCAACTTTTAGATTATAGTAATTTTTTTGGTTTAATCAGCATTATTTGCAAACCGTGAGGCATGCAAAGACAATTCAAAAAAATAATGGATGAGTGTGCCAGGCAATGTACGATCTTAACATAGGAAGGAGAACCGGCAAAGGCTAAGCTATCACAATAATAATCAAAAGAATTCAGATTTGATAATCTGTTGCCATAGCTTCTCTTTTACGTGGAAACAGGAAAGAGATGAAAAAATTTATTAATTTTTATAATACCCAACAACCACACATAAGTATCAACTGGCTGACACCCGGAGTAGCTTATCTGCAGGAGGGTGAGCTAAAAAGACTATGGAAAAATTGTAATAGAAGGAAAAAAGGGGGAGTTTTGTAGAGGCATAAAGCGCTGAAGTGAAATGCGCCCCGAAATTCAACATTCAGCCATCAACTTCCAAAATATTCTTCATTGTCGTTGTGGAAGGGAAAGCATTTTCGACTTTAACAGCCGCATAAGCAACGTCCAGTTCCGGAGACGTTGCTAAGAATAAAGGCGGAAAATGTTTCGACACCAGGCACGATGAGGGCCGGCGGGGCTGTTCCTCTTTCTCCGGGCGCCTGGGCTGTTTTTTCTGGTAACGATCCTTTATTTACAATTGGTCAATTAGCAGATGAAGGCACAGAGCTTATTGCAGAGGATGGGGCAACCTCCGTTAAAGATGCTGCATTAAACAGCCTTTCCGATGTAAAAATGCATGGAGTTTTTCAAACTACGGCAGGTCCTTTGCTACCAGGTGATGAAGCCACGTTTAATTTTACTGCCTCTCAGGGAGATAGGCTTCAATTTTAATGCAACTTAAAAATCCACCGCCTTTGGCGGTGGTCATGTCCTGATGGCTATGCCTTAATTTTGATGGATGGGGAGTAAATACAAAAAGCTGTCACACGTGGTATATAAATGCGATTATCACATAGTGTGGACAC
>JBBQSI010000561.1:0-1777 GCA_038213975.1 Chitinophagales bacterium | reverse complement strand
AAGTACCCCGTGACAACCAGTGCAAATCCTGATAACAACATTTTGGTGAGGCCTTCATAAGTAGAGCCTTTCTTCTGGATCCATAGACCGGCGATAAAGCCGCCCACCACATTTCCGATGGAAGGTAGAGTACTTAGTATGCCTTCCGGATCAAAAGCAATTCCTTCCCCATGGTACATGTGCGCTTCACCCATTGCCCATTTGTCGAGCAGCAGCGGCGCATTCCCCTGGAGGGAAAGCGGATCCGCTGGTGTGCCAAATAACGAAAGTAAAATCCAATAGACAAACAACAGGATAACACTGATAATTAATGTTGTCCTGATTTTAAAAAAATAAATCATTAGAGCCACCGCTCCGTAGCAAAGCCCGATCCGCTGTAGTACGCCAAGGATACGCGTCTGGCTGATAGGGAACGCGGTAATACTATTATGATCGTCCAGCCGGAAAAATGGGAACCAATACATCAGGTAGCCCAATAAAAAAATAATAAATGTGCGTTTCAAAATCGTAAAGACAACAGTGGATGTCGATTGCAAATCCCATTTCTGAAAACCAAAACTCATGGCGTTGCCAACGGCAAAAAGAAATGATGGAAAAACAAGGTCGGTTGGGGTAAAGCCGTGCCACTTTGCGTGGAGGAGAGGCGAAAACGTGAATTCAGAATCTCCCGGCGTATTTACAATGATCATGAAACAGATAGTCATGCCCCGGAATACATCCAGTGAAAGATTCCTTTGCTTTAGCATTTATAGTAAAAATTTGCTCTAAAATTAAGTGTGGAAATGATACCAAAAATTTCTGTCCGAATAAATGACCTCGGGCTGATTATCTTTCCTGCTCTATCACAACAAGCGTATCGCGGTTAAGCCGGGTTAGGAAATAGTTATATATCCGCTTCGAAGTCTCAGAATCCACCGGCTTCTTAGGCACATAAAAAATTATTGCCAGGGTGTCAATTTTGTTTGTAGCATTTGTTTTCAGCAACCAGCCATTGCTCAGTGTATCGAGAATCGGAAAGGCAAGTTTAGCCTCAGCATTCAGTTGCTGGTACGATAGAGAATCGCGATTTTGCTGTAGGAGCAGGTTTTCGCGGAGATCTTGCAGGTGAAGGTCTTCAATGATCTGTCTGGTAGTTTGGGAAGTTAGCTGGTTTACTTCGTCACGCGTAAGATTTACACGCATCGGCATTACATGATAATTTCTCATGCCGTGCTGAGAAAGAGCAGTATCAATCGCATGCCGCATACTGTCAGTGATCTGATTGCCAGAATAATATACTTTTATCAAGTGAGAAGTATCAGTGCCCTGCGTATCCCATTTCAAAATTTCATTTCCCTGGCTCTGGATCGGCCCGATCACATAAGAAGCAATGTCTTTTTTTATGGATGCCTTTTCATAAACAGTATAGAGAAAATAAATACTTGGCGTCAATGCCAGGATGCTGATGATGATGAACCAGTGCCTGTACTGCAGCGCAACTTTCGGATTTGAAAAAGGTTTCTCGGGGAAACGTAAATAACGTGAAACCAGGTAAGTGGCCATGCTGATGAAGATCGCATTTATAAAAAAAAGGTAAAAGGCCCCGAAAAAATAGTTCCAGTTTTTTGTTGCAATACCAAAACCCGCGGTACATAGCGGCGGCATCAGGGCGGTTGCAATTGCCACGCCCGGTATCGCGTTTGTTTGCTTATTTCTGGAAATAGAAACAATGCCTGCAATCCCGCCAAAGAGGGCAACCATCACGTCCAGCAGAGTGGGGAAGGTACGGGCCTGCAAT
>JBBQSI010000560.1:0-1801 GCA_038213975.1 Chitinophagales bacterium | reverse complement strand
AATACAGTGGCGATGTAGAAAATGCCATTGAAATGCAGAATGGTGTTGCACAAGGTTTATCTTCTGAAATTATGACCAATGAATTAAAAGAAGCTGAAAAGTTTTTTTCATTTGCAGGATCTGATTGCGGTATTGCCAATGTAAATATTGGCACATCAGGTGCCGAAATTGGTGGCGCTTTCGGTGGCGAAAAGGAAAGCGGCGGCGGCAGGGAAAGTGGCAGCGATGCGTGGAAATTTTATATGCGCAGGCAAACCATTACTATCAATTATGGCCAGACACTCCCTTTAGCGCAGGGAATTAGATTTGACCTGTAAAATTTATATCTTGTCAGAGATTCGCAATATCCTTAAACCTTTTTATGAAAAAGCCACTACTATTTTTTTGTTTTTCATTCCTCCTTATTATCAATGCAACTGCGCAAACAAGAATAAGTATTGCCGCGGGGTTACATAGCACTTCTGTTAGTCCTTTTATAAATGCTGATGTCCAAACTTTAAGCTCTACAGAACTTAAGCGAAGCAGTCTTCATTTTGGTTTTGTTGCCGACATACCAGTAAACGACAATAATAAATTTTCTTTTCAACCGGGGATTGTTTACTACGGCAGGGGCACTACTCAGGAACAAATACTGGATACAAGTAAATCAAAAGTTTGGAGAACAACCTTAGAGCAAAAAATAAATTACATAGACATACCGCTCAACTTTGTATACAAGATGCCCTTAAAAGGCAATACTAAATTTATTATTGGAGCGGGGCCACAAGCCTCTCTATTTTATTCAGGATCCACAACTTTTTCTTCTATTGATAAGTTTGAAAAATTTACGACAGAGCAAAACGAAGACCTCCCAGTAGGAAAAGGAAATGAGCAATACCGTGTGATGCATTTTGGTTTAAATGCATTATTGGGGTTTGAATTTAAAAGAGCTTACTTAACCGCCCACTACAATAAAAGCCTTACCCCTTTTTATGAGCAAACCAATGAATTTAAGTACATGGCTTTAGGAGCCACGCTTGGCGTTTTTCTTGGAAAAACAGCAACAGTAAAAAAGAAACTTGAAGTAATACAAGCAGTAGATAATGACCGCGATAAAGATGGAATTACCAATGCATTAGATCAATGCCCTGATATTGCTGGCAGCAAAGCAACAAATGGCTGTCCTGATAAAGATGCTGATGGCATTATGGACGCTGTAGACAAATGCATTGACCTACCCGGAACCGCAAAAAATAATGGTTGCCCGGTTTTAGATAAAGACAATGATGGCATTAACGATGAGTTTGACAAATGTCCTGAAATTCCAGGAACCATGAAATACAATGGTTGTCCTGTTACGGATAGTGATGGTGATGGTGTAAATGACGAAGAAGATAAATGTATAAACGAAGCAGGTAAAAAAGAAAACGCTGGCTGCCCTGACATTAAAAAAGAAGTGATAGAAAAAGTTAGCTATGCTGCCCGCCAGGTAAGCTTTCAGCCAAACAGTGATAAGTTATCACCTTCCTCAATAAAAGTTTTAGATGAAGTTATTAGCCTTCTAAAAGAAACACCTGGCATAAACATAACAGTTGAAGGTCATTCGTCACTTGATGGTAAGCCTGAAGCTAATTTCTCACTTTCCCAAAAAAGAGCGGATAAGGTAAAATCATATATGAGCTCTAAAGGCATCGAAGCCGCAAACATCATTGCAATAGGATTTGGTATCACAAGACCATTATCAACTGAAAAAACCCCGGCAGCTAATACAATGAATAGAAGAGTAGAAATTAAGCTGGCCCGTTAAACAAAAGATTTTATT
>JBBQSI010000559.1:0-1820 GCA_038213975.1 Chitinophagales bacterium | reverse complement strand
CCTGCCATATTTCCTGGCTATCTGTTGCAAGCTTCCTCTTTTTTCCATTACATCAAAATGTAGTTTCTCACAATGTGGAAAACCTTAACCTTCCTGTAAAGCTGCGGCTCCGCTCACAATCTCAGTAAGTTCTGTAGTGATGGCTGCCTGACGGGCACGGTTGTATGAAATTTTGAGTGAACGTAATAATTCATTGGCATTTTCACTCGCTTTATCCATAGCCGTCATCCTGGCACCATGCTCTGAAGCATTTGAATCCAGAACAGCTTTATATAATTGTGTATTCAGAATCTTTGGCATTAATTCGGCTACCAGTTCTGCACGGTCTGGTTCAAAAATGAAATCCGCCTGAACATTTCCCTGCTTTTCCACTTTAGGGATTGGCAGAAAACGTTCAACTTTAAATCGCTGTGTTGCTGCATTTTTAAATTCACTGTAAACGATTTCCACTACATCAAACTGCTTTTCTTCGTAAGCATTCATTGCGGCTTTAGAAGCAACTTGCACATTTTCAAAGGTGAGATTCAGGAAAATATCTTTATATTCTGCAGATGTAGTGTATTTATTTTTGGTAAAATGCTCATAGCCTTTCTTACCCATATTCCAGATGGTGACTTTTCCTTTATTATATTGGGTAGAATACTTTTCGTTGATTACCGATTTAGCCGCTTTGATCAGGTTGGCATTAAATGCACCTGCCAAACCGCGGTCGGAGGTAATCACAATGAGTAAAACATTTTCAATTGGTCTTTCAGCGGCTAACTTCATTCCCACCTCGCCTTCGCCACTACTGATAATGTTGCTCAACATCTCCTGCAACTTATTAGCGTATGGACGCATTTGTAAAATAGCATCCTGCGCTCTTCTCAGTTTAGCTGCACTTACCATTTTCATGGCTTTGGTGATCTGCTGTGTACTTTGAACTGATTTTATCCGGTTACGAACTTCTTTTAACTGACCTGCCATTTTATTGTATTTTGCTGGATTGTTGCACGAACAGCCCTTTTAAAGGCTTCCAAATTGGCCGCAAAAGTAGCTGAAATGGCTAAATATTTCAAATAGATTTTTAAATTAAATACCTAATCTGTTAACACAAATTCCCTTTGCAAACCATAGCTAATAAGTATCCGGCCTCCCTGGCGAGGAGAATTTTTTAATTTTTTGTTTTCTTCCTTATGTAGTTGCAGTACAACCGGGCCATTGGTCACTTCAATTAATTTTTCCATCGGAATAGAAAGCACTCCATTTCTAACGGTATCAAACCTGTTTAAATCATTACTTAAAAAAGCCGTGTCGGTCATAATGATAGCAACCCTGTCATTTTCTGCCAAACCATCCAATTCCAGTTTAAAGTTTTTACGACTGATGGTGGCAGGTAATTCATTTTTTAATGAAAAGGGCTGAAAATAAAAGGTTTCCGTGTATTCCCTGCCAGAAGGAGCCCTGAATAAAACGGTATGCTCACCCTCAAATTGATTCAGAGGCAACATAATTTCGTAAAAAGTACCCGCCATCCTGGCACTGTCGGCAGCTATTTCCAAACCATCAAAGGTTAACATCACGGTTTCGCTCAATGCAACAGGATCACCTTCCAGGCCATCTTCTCTAAACCTGAAAAGGCAACTGACCATTTCGCGACCTTCCTCGCCAGTTACAGAATAATCAAAAAACAATGAATCCGTACGCTTTTCAGCTGTGGTATTATCTTCATTTTTACATGCTGTAAGACTCACCAATATAAAAAGCAGGTATACATAACGCCATTTATCCATAACATTAAAGTACGTAAATTTTAAAGGTTTAAAATGATTTTTGGGAAG
>JBBQSI010000558.1:0-1836 GCA_038213975.1 Chitinophagales bacterium | reverse complement strand
CTGAATATTAAACAAATCATCGGCACCCTATATGAAAACGTAAACCAGCTAATGGAAGCTGCTATTTTTGGCATTGGCTTATACAATGAAAAAACGCAGGAACTGGAGTACCCCGCAACTTATGAAAACGGGGAAGTGTTGCCGTTCTACACCAATGCACTGCAGGATGAAAACAGGTTTGGCGCTGTATGTTTCAATCAAGATAAAGAGATCACCATCGGTAATCTTGGGGAAGAGTTTAAGGATCACGTACAGGAAATAGTTACGCCCCAGCACGGTGGCCAGCCAGAGTCAATCATATTTCTGCCGCTAACTGCCAAAGGGAAAAAACTGGGCGTGATAACCGTGCAGAGTTTTAAGATACATGCTTACAGTGATTATCATTTGTACATGCTGCGCAACATTGCCAACTACTCTGCCATCGCTATTTACAATGCAGAATCTTATGAAACGCTGGATGCTACGCTTAGCCAGTTACAGCAAACGCAAAAGCAATTAATACATGCTGAAAAGATGGCCTCACTCGGCGAACTAACTGCAGGTATAGCCCATGAAATTCAAAACCCTTTAAACTTCGTGAATAATTTTAGCGAAGTAAATAAGGAAATGCTGGAAGAGTTAAAAGAAGAAGCTGATAAGGGAAACATTACTGAAGTAAAATCAATTGCAAATAATGTGATCGGTAATTCTGAAAAGATCAATCATCACGGCAAGCGCGCCGACGCCATTGTAAAAGGAATGCTGCAACACTCAAGAAAAAGCGAGGGTCTTAAAGAACCAACAGATATTAATGCATTATGCGACGAATATTTAAGACTCAGTTATCATGGTTTGCGGGCAAAAGACAAATCGTTCAACGCAAAATATGAAACAGACTTTGATAAAGCACTGCCTAAATTAGATTTGATGCCGCAGGATATTGGCCGCGTTGTTTTAAACATAATCAACAATGCATTTTATGCCTGTACTGAGCGAAGCCGAAGTGCAGTGAATGAAAAACAGAAAGCCGGTAAACATTATCAGCCAATTGTAAAAGTTAGTACCAGAAAAATGGCAGACAATGTTGAGATAAGAGTTGAAGACAATGGCAATGGAATTCCCGCTGTGGTAAAGGAGAAAATATTCCAACCCTTCTTCACCACTAAACCCACCGGGCAGGGAACAGGGTTGGGGTTGAGCTTAGCCTATGATATTATAAAAGCCCATGGCGGTGAAATAAAAGTGGAAACGAATGAAAGTGAAGGAAATCCCGACTTATCCGGGAAAGATGAAGGCACAACATTTATCATTGTATTGTAATTGTAAAATATGAAACTAAAATTCTTCCTGGCATTCCAGTCTGTCAATTACAGTTTTCGTGAAGAGCATTGATCTCCAATATTTTTGTGAAAACTTTCCTTCAAATTTTTGAAACAAGGTGATGGTCAAACGCGAGAATAAACTTCGATAAATGATGATGTCCTGAGTGCTAAATTCAGGACACCACATTTTTATGATTTGACAGTTAGGAAATCTTGCCGGAAGCATAAAATTTCAGAGGGCTTAAAACTTTTCTGCAATAAATTCTACAAGTTTGTCATCGCTCATTTCGTTGGACGTGGAATCAGCAGTTTTGGTGTTTTTAAATTGCGCTGTCTCTGCCAGGTAATTGATGAACTGCTCCTGTGCCTTGCCGGTGCCCGTTATATGCACGTGCGTCGCATTTGTCAAATGAGACGAGATATCTTTAAAAAATTTTGCCATTATATTCTGCTCCTGGTTATTTGCATTTCTCTCTGAATTGGCGGTAAGCCTGTCCGCTTCTACATTTGCCAGGATTTGAAAAGTCTCATTTTC
>JBBQSI010000557.1:0-1983 GCA_038213975.1 Chitinophagales bacterium | reverse complement strand
AATTTTACAGTGAAAAAGGAGCAATGCAAATACCTGTTGACGAAAAGCAACATCATACTTTTCAAAGCAGAATGCCCATCTACCAGTCTTCTGCGAAAGCAGATGCACAAATTATTCTGAGCGCTACAATTGGTGAAAAAGCAGTAACGGACACATTTGCTTTTCGCATCTTCAACTATACACCCAACATAAAAAAAACAGTGTATGTTTTTGACCCGGAAGGAAAAACGTCTCACATGCTAATTACATCGGGGTATGCTGTACAGCATTGGGATGGAAAAACGAAAATTCCTTATTTGGTAATTGGCCGTAATGCCATGCAGCCTGCTTATTCCATGCCATTTGATTTGGAAGCTTTTATTCGCAATGGTGGCAAGGCAATCGTCATGAACCAGCATCCCGACAGTGTTGCTGGTAAAAAAGGGCTGCGCACATCGCCGTATATATCCCGATATGTATTTCCTGTTGATACATGTCACGCATTATTTCAAGGTTTGGATGAAATTGATTTTCGCAACTGGGCAGGCAGTAGTAAACTCACAGAAGCCTATCCTGATTATATAAATCAGCCGATAAAAAAAGGGGCGTATGATATTCCATACTACGGCTGGCATTGGGGCAACAGGGGCGGGGTGGCAACAGGCGCAATTGAAAAACCACATCGTTCCGCATGGCGACCGCTGATGGAATGCGAATTTGATTTAGCATGGTCACCCTTGATGGAATTGCCTTATGGCAAAGGGCATATTCTTGTAACAAACCTTGACCTGGAAGACCATTATGAAATCGATGTAGTGGCAGCAATAATGGCGGAAAGATTGGTGAACTATATAGATACATTAAAGCCAGTTGTAAGAAGCGCAAAAACAATTTTGTTAGGTTCAGATAGCGATGCCGTATTATTAGATGCTGTTGGTGTAAATTATCAGAGAAGTAATGCTATTAATAAAGATGTGGACCTACTGATAGTAGGAAATGTAAATGTTGAACAGGAAGCAGCCATAGAAAAATTTGTTGCTAATGGTGGTAAAGCATTGGCGCTGCCCCGGAAAAAAGAAACCGAATTGCTTGGAGTAAAATTCGTTTTGAAAAAGCCTTTTGAAGGCGGGTATCATATACCATACTGGAAAGAAGCAGCAGGGCTTTCTGTTTCCGACACCAGGTATAGAACTCAATTCCCCACCATAGTCATTAAGGAAGGATGTGAAGAAATTAGTGTAGATGGTTTATTAGGAAGAAAGAAAATAGGGAGAGGAGAAATTCTATTTACCCAATTTGACCCGGACCGTTTTAATGCCGACAGTTTGACCTATTTCCGGTTGACCCGCTGGCGGCAAACAAGAGCCTTGTCGCAAGTACTGGCCAATATGGGTGCATCTTTTTTAATGGACAAGGCATTCTTCGAACAACACAATTCACAACAACAAAAAAAGAAAGGTTTCTACCATCCTGATTATAGAGATGATTTCGAGTTGGGTGATGATCCGTTCCGTTATTTCAGGTGGTAACAAAGGATGTTTTTTAAAATTAGGCGTTAGCCGTAAAGTAAAATTCATGAAAGTAGTCTCAATCATTTTCTTTGTCTTTTTATACCATGCAGGGGATGCCCGTAACTATTATTTTTCCGCCGCAGGTAACGATGCCAATAACGGACGACAGCCCCAAAAATCCTGGAGAACACTTAGCCGTTTAGCCAAAGTAAAATTTCAGCCGGGCGATACTATATTTTTTCATAGGGGAGATGTATTTGAAGGAACTGTCTCTATCCGGCAATCAGGTAAAAAAGAAAAACCAATTGTGATTACTGCCTATGGTGATGGTGCAAATCCGGTATTTATAGGTGCTGTTTCCATAGGAGATTGGAAGTCATCAGGAGGAACAAATCGTTATGAAGCCTCCATCAACAAAAAAGTATATGACTTGTTTGCTAATGGGAAACGATTAACGCCTGCCCGCTATCCTAACAGCGGCTACCTAACGATT
>JBBQSI010000556.1:0-1984 GCA_038213975.1 Chitinophagales bacterium | reverse complement strand
AACTGGACAAGCCAATATCTGTTTTCAGGGTAATTTCTTCCAGCTTTTGAAGATCCTGGCTTTGCCAGGCAGCCATCAGTTCCGCTAATTCATCTCCACTGTCCGTATTTCCACCTTCTTCTTCTTTATTAATAAATTCTACCAATTGGTCGGCTTGTAATTTATAAGGTATCTGATCAAATATGGCCAATTGTGATGCCATCGTTTCCAGACCTTTTATTTTCTTTTTCTTTATTTTGGCTTCTGTCATTATCACCTGCTCCATTGCAACAGAAGATTCACAATGACTGCTTCCTTCAATCAACATGGAAGCAGCCAGAAAAGGCTTGTAAGTTTCCATAGTGGAGAATGGAAGCAGCATTCTCTTTTCCATAAAGTATGCTTTTACCTTCTCGTAGTCTTCCTCGTTTAACAAGTCGGCCCAGGTTGTATCATTACGCATCTTCATTTGTTTCATCATTCCCAGCATTTCGAAGATGTTGTCCATATCAACCTCAAAATAAACATCATCCGTATTTTCTATAATATAGCTAAGACTATCGCTTAATATAGCATCTTCTTTACATAACATGTGTATAGTGCCAAACAAATAAGATGGCTTTGTAATTTCTTTGCCACTGATCTTCCAAAGCAAAGTATTTTCAAATACCAAAGGAGTTGTTTTATCCTGGGTAAAAGCTGTTGCCGTTACCAGCGTCATCACAAAACCTAGACCCACTTTTTTCATTTTATTATATTTTATTTTGAAAGATGTTTTTCTGAAACAAAAGATGTTACCCGGACTTTTGGTTAATAAATTTACGAAATCCGCAAATGCAGAAACAGTATTTAACGATTTATGAACTATTGTGCCGTAACAGACTTTGAAGCTATCGCCTCTTCACCATACATTTGATCTTTAAATTTTAATGAAGGGGATGAGATAAATTCACCCATTCCCAACGAATCCCATTTTGCATCTACCGATTCAATAGTTTGATCATCTGCAACTATAATGTTGGGCCAGTCCCGCTGGAAATTATCCATTTCCTGTGTTTTTATGGTGCCATCGAAACCTATGCAGGCAAATGTTTTATTGGTATTTGATAATGAAGGTCTTTGCACCAGGATCACATCTCTTTTGGGATCCATATTATTACATAAGCGCCAAAGTGCAACCGTAAGATCATTCGCATCAACTGTATGTTCAACAAACAATATCATTTTAATCGTTTCAATATCCTGGTATTGACAAATGGTTTTATGCAATTCATTTAAATGACCTGGCCTGTTTTTTTCAACAGATATTACCAGGCATGGAATTTCCTTATTAAGTAAACTGGTATTTACATGTTTTATTTCAGAAAAATTATTCAACAATTGTTTAATGGCATTGATATTAATGGCTGTAACATTTTCATCCAGTCTTTGATCACTTTTTTCTTCATCATATTTAAAGGAACCATCAATACACATTTTACCGCCAAAACCCATTTTGCTGCAGCTGTGATCTAAAACATCCATCGGGCCTGTTGAAAAATAAATATCACTGGCCGGGTCAAGGTTATTAAATACATCTCTTGCCAATGTTTCATAATCTGAAAGTGGGAAAATGTCCTGCGCATTTTGTTCTGCATTCAATGCGGTAAGAACTAAAATTTTATTAAACATCATTTGTCCTGCACCCCACATGGCATTCATCACTTTTTGGCCCTGTCCTGCATATTCTTTTTTAAAACGGGCAATGACCAGGTTATGAAAAACGCCTTCTACCGGCATTTCCATATCAACCATTTCCGGAACCATCGTCATTTTTATGGGTGCCAGGAAAATCCTTTCTGTGGCCTTCCCCAGCCATGCATCTTCCTGTGGTGGTATGCCAACGATAGTGGCAGGATAAACCGCATTTTTTTTATGGGTGATAGCTGTGATGTGAAAACGTGGATACCAATCGGGTAAAGAATAATAACCGGTATGATCTCCAAAAGGACCTTCCCAAATCAAT
>JBBQSI010000555.1:0-1989 GCA_038213975.1 Chitinophagales bacterium | reverse complement strand
TCACGGGTCTGGAAAATATATTTTTAAAGGAACTTAAATGTTATAGTGCAGTGGCACGCGACCCGGGGCAGCGTTGTATTTCTATTGCACATTACGCGCTCATAGATGCGGAAGACCACAATAAACAAATCGTGGCAAATCATGACGCACATTGGTTTACTATAAACGAACTCCCGCAGCTTGTGTTAGATCACACGACCATGGCACTTGACGCACTCGAAGCGCTCAAAGTGGAGGCGCGCTATCAGCCCATAGGTTTTGAACTGCTGCCCGAACGCTTTACCATGCCGCAGCTACAGTCACTTTACGAGGCGATTTACGGAAAATCCTTGGACTCCAGAAATTTCAGAAAAAAGGTTAATTCTTTTAATGTTCTCCTTAAAACAAGTGACAAAGATTACAGTAGCTCAAAAAAGGGAGCATATCTTTACCGCTTTGATGAGACTCGGTATAATGAACTTGTTGCTTCAGGATATGATTTTGTACTATAATCAGTTATGACAGGCAAATTTTTAATATATTGATCTGATTTTTAAAAATCAACTTTTCAGCTAATTCTCTAGAACGTTTAACAAATCAAACTTATGGCAATAATTTCCTTTTTGGCATTTACCATTCTGGTGGCCGTGATCGCGTGGTGGTCTGTGCGCAACACAGATGAAACCTCATCAGACGGTTATTTTTTGGGTGGTCGCAGTCTCACGGCTGTGGTCATTGCGGGCTCTTTATTACTTACAAACCTTTCTACCGAACAGATCGTGGGACTTAATGGCCAGGCGTATGATGAGGGCTTGTCAGTTATGGCTTGGGAAACCTTGGCGGCTATCGCCATGGTAATCACGGCAATCTTTCTTTTGCCCCGCTATCTAAAAGGCGGGTTGACCACCGTGCCCCAGTTTCTCGAACGCCGTTATGATACATTGACCAAAGCGATGACCTCTGCTTTGTTTCTATCTGGTTACGCAATCGTTTTATTGCCTATTGTACTGTATTCTGGTTCATTAGCTATTGTAACCATGTTTGATGTGCCGGCAAAATTCGACATCAGCCAGACCACCGCACTGTGGGTCTGTGTATGGGGAATAGGGATTATCGGTTCTATTTACGCCATTTTTGGTGGACTTAAAGCGGTTGCGGTTTCAGATACCATTAATGCCGTTGGACTTATCATAGGCGGACTCATGATTCCTGTTTTCGGACTGCTTGCCGTGGGCGATGGGAACATGATAGATGGTATTGATATACTCATGAAAGCAAATCCGGAAAAATTTGTAGCGATGGGCGGGCCCGATTCCACCGTTCCATTTTCAACTATTTTTACGGGTATGATGCTTGTACAGCTTTTTTATTGGGGAACCAACCAAGCGATCATACAACGGGCGCTGGCTGCAAAGAATTTGAAGGAAGGCCAAAAAGGTATTCTTTTAGGGGCATTTATTAAGGTTTTAGGCCCATTAATGGTGGTTTTGCCGGGTATTATCGCCTATCACATTTTTGAAGGAAAACTGGAAAATGCAGATCAAGCCTACCCCGCGCTTGTACGGGAAGTGCTGCCCTTATCGCTCGTAGGATTCTTTGCTGCGGTTCTTTTTGGAGCGATTTTGAGTTCGTTTAACAGTGCGCTCAATAGTTCGGTAACCCTTTATGGTGTTGATATCTACAAACAATATATAAACAAAGAAGCTTCGGAAAGAAAGATCGTAAAAGCGGGCAAGACCTTTGGTATTGGCCTGGCACTTATTTCTATGATTGTTGCGCCCTTTATCGCAAATGCTTCCAAAGGACTTTTTGGCTATCTACAAGAAGTAAATGGCTGTTACAGTATTCCTATTTTAACGATTGTTGTCGTGGGCTACACCACCAAACGCGTACCAGCGATCGCGGCAAAAATTGGTTTGATTTCGGGTGTGGTGCTTTATAGTATCAGTCAGTTTATTCTGAAACCCTATGTAGGTGAAGAAAATTATCCGCATTACCTACACGTAATGG
>JBBQSI010000554.1:0-2017 GCA_038213975.1 Chitinophagales bacterium | reverse complement strand
CATTATCTGGTAAAGATGATTTGAGCAGGCTCAATGGTTTTTTAGGAACGATGAAGCTGCCTTCTTTTGCAATGGTTACATCTGTCCTTGTATATTTTACCAGGCGATGAGCATCTGTAGCCACGAAGCTGATGCCTTTTTTGGTGATCTCAAAAAACACACCTGTCATTGCTGGTCGGAGGTCATCATTGCTTACCGCAAAAATAGTTTTGTTGATCGCAGTCAGTAATGCGGCAGAGGTCATCGTGAAACTTCCATCTTCATTGGCTTCTGGTTCTTTAGGAAAGTTATCAGGATTCTCGCCCATCACTTTGTATTTTCCGTTGTCGCTGGTAATTTCTACGGCGTAACTTTTTTCTATGTTAAAGGTGAGCGGCTGCTCTGCAAGATTTTTTAGCGACTCCTGCAATATTTTTGCCGGGATACATACTTTTCCACTTTCTTTTGATTGTATGTCGAGGTGAACTTTCATGACCGTCTCCAAATCGGTAGCTACTACGGTGAGTTTGTTATTTTCTATTTCAAAAAGAAAATCTTCAAGGATAGGCAGCACGGTGTTGGCATTTATAACGCCACTTATTTGTTGTAATTTCTTCAAAAGTGCCGAAGAGGAAACGATGAACTTCATATATATTCTTAATTAGATGCTAAAAACCAAAGATAAATTTTTGAACTTTAATGGCTGATAAAATTTTGTAACATTCCTACCCCAGTTAATCACATTATACCGTACATATTTATTCTAAAGTTTATTCCGCTATCGCTACATTGTACTTTGAATAAATTATGACGGCATAATAACGAGGACTTGTGTTGGGCGGGTATTATTGTTATTACATTTGCACCATGCGATCGCTCAGTATAGGTATTGATAAGGCTAGAGAAAAGATAAAGCATTATTGCGGCTACCAGGAGCGAACCCATCAAGAGGTAAGGGATAAATTGTACAGTTTTGGCATACGTAGCGGAGAAGTAGAGCAACTTGTTTCAGAAATGATACAGGATGATTACTTGAACGAGGAGCGTTTTGCCATTGCCTTTGCAGGCGGCAAGTTTAGAATGAAGCAATGGGGTAGGGTGAAAATAAAAATGGAGCTGCAGCAGAAACGAATAAGTACTTATTGCGTGAAACTTGGCCTAAGGGAAATAAACGAAGCAGACTATCAAGCCACCTTACAAAAATTGGCGAAAAAGAAATTGGCTTCGCTGAAAGGCGAGAAGAATATATTTATCACAATGACGAAACTGAGAAACTATCTTTTACAAAAAGGATATGAAAGTCCGCTTGTGATGAATGTGGTAAATGAACTCACACAAAAAAATAAATAATAATTGTCCGCTACTTATATCAACATACAAGAGGTACTGCTGCAAAAAGAAAACCTGCCGCTGCTTGATGTGCGTACCGCAGCGGAATTTGAGCAGGCGCATATTCCAGGTGCTTTGAGTTTTCCCATTTTTAGCAATGAAGAACGAGCAATCATCGGAACTGCTTATAAAAAGCAAAGCCGGGAGGCTGCCGTAAAAATAGGTCTGGATTTTTTTGGTCCTCGGATGAGTGCCGTGGTGAGTGCAGCAGAGAAAATTTGCGAAGGCAAAGAGAAAAAACTGATTGTGCATTGCTGGCGAGGTGGCATGCGAAGTGGCGCCATGAGTTGGCTCCTGGATTTCTACGGTTTCGAAGTGCACGTGCTTACAGGTGGTTACAAATCTTACAGGCAATTGGCACTAGAGCAATTTGAACGGCCTTATGATTTCAAAATTCTTGGTGGTTATACGGGGACGGGAAAAACAGTCTTGCTACAAAAAATGCAGGAAAAAAATATTCCGTTGATAGACTTGGAGGACCTGGCAAAACATAAGGGTTCTGCTTTTGGCTCGATGGCAGTACCACAGCCAAGCCAGGAAATGTTTGAAAATTTATTGGCAGAACAATTAATTAAAAACGACAATAAAACTTGTTGGCTCGAAGATGAAAGTCAGCGAATAGGTAACGTAAAAATTCCTGATACGCTTT
>JBBQSI010000553.1:0-2079 GCA_038213975.1 Chitinophagales bacterium | reverse complement strand
CATTGCCGAGATCGTTTTCGATAGACTGCAGAGCGTGTTGCAATTCCAAAAAGTTTTGATTTGCTTTCAGGTCAGGATAACTCTCTGCCACGGCGAATAAACTCCGTAAGGCCCCGGTAAGTTGTTGATTAGCGACAGCAGATCCCTGCACGTCAGACGGTGGCACAGAAGCAGCGGCATTTCTTGCGGCGGTGACTTTTTCCAGGGTTGCTTTTTCATGCGTAGCATAACCTTTCACCGTGTTCACGAGATTGGGAATCAGGTCAAAGCGTTTTTTCAAATAGACCCGGATATCGCTCCAGCTATTGTCTACTTTGAGGCGGGCCTTCACCAGCCCGTTGTATAAAGCAATCACCCAGATGACCAATAAAACGATGATGCCGAGAATGATTAAGAGTGCCATAAGAAAAAGTTTAGAGTGAAACGATCAATGCAATATTAGTAAATTCAGAAGAGGGAGGGCCGTTGTAAAGGTTTGGTTAGGTTCCGAATCCCGTTATGAAATGAAAGACTTTGTCAACTTGAGCCCCGTCGAAGCCCAGGAGTAATGTCTTGACCAAATCCTTTTTCTACGTAAAAGAGATAATTAAAACCCTTATGCTTGGCGGCTCAACATGCTCTGCCTGAAAAAACATTTCAGGTGATCACGCAGAAATTTATTGTTAACCGTTATGTGATTTCTCAATGGCAATGTTAACCACTACTTGATCTTCCCAATAACGTCGTTATAATACTTCAACTCCTCTTTTGCGGACGCAAGATTTCCGCCCGGCTCCACCGAATCTCTTTCGATATAAATATTTCCCTGGAAGTTTTGCTTTTTCAGCTCCTCAAATATTTCGGGGAATTGCACGACCCCGGTTCCTGTGACCACATCCTTGAGCGTAGGATCATCATACGCAGCAATGTCTTTGAAATGCAAAGCAATGATATGCCCGCTCAGCTTTTTGACTGCGTCCAATGGCTTGATGCCGCTTTTTGGCCAGTGACCAAGATCGGCACAAACGGCAAAGTTCGGATGACCCTGCATAGCCATCAGCGTAGTGTCAGGATTCCAGTAATGGCTCACGCCTTTCCAATGTTCATGAATGGCCACTTTCATGTTGTAGGCACCGGCAAGGCTATCAATACTGTTCTACATTCTAGCGGGGGCTCAGTCCTTACGAATTTTACCTCGAATTGCTTTGCGATATCGAATTGCTTCACCCAGGAAGAAAGTGTAGAATCTCCTACAATATACAGCGACTCGCAGATGACGTTTTTATCTGCGATCATTTGTTTCAGTTTTGCAATGCCGTCCGGCGACAACTGCATGATCATAGAATCTTTTAATTCCGGCCCGGCACTGTGAAAAGTATTGGGCTCAATGTATTTCAGACCTGCACTATCGGTCCTCTCCAAAGCCCTGGGAAAATTGACGTCATGAAATGTCCAAAGCGCCACGCCGAAATGCCAGTCTGCAGGATTGGAGGAAGCGGTTGCGGATGAATCGATATCACTGGAAGCGTTGCCTGAGGTTTGAGAATCGTTACAAGCAGCGAAGAAAGCCAGCAACAAAAACGAGAAAAGTTTTTTCATGCGCTATTATCTTATGTCCATGAAGATCAGGAAGTAAAAAGAAAATTCAAAAATATTTTCTACCATGGACATAAAATTTTTATTCAGGCCTTACGGCCCGTTTCCAAATAATGATGCCACAAAAAATAGGTCGCCAGCGAACGAAATGGTTTCCACTTTTCAGACAAGACAATAATCTCCTCTTTCGTTCTCGCTTTGGTAAGTCGTTTCATCGTATTTACGATCGCAATATCTCCTGCAGGAAAAATGTCCTTGCGCTGTAAACAAAACATGAGATAAATATCAACCGTCCAGTTTCCAATTCCTTTTATGCTGGTCAGTTGTTGACGTATCGTGGCTTCGTCTACGTTTGCGAATTTTTCAAGATCTATCTGTCTTTCATTGATCGCATTTGATAATGCCCGGAGGTAGATTGACTTCTGGCGGCTCACCTGGCAAGCCCGCATCTCTTCATCCGTTAGTTTTAAAATACCCTGTGGAGTAATTCCATTTAAATATGAA
>JBBQSI010000552.1:0-2109 GCA_038213975.1 Chitinophagales bacterium | reverse complement strand
ATCGCGCCATCATTATAGATAGCGGTATCATTGTAGCAGATAAGCGTATGGAAGAACTTCATGAAGAAAAGGAGCAAATTCTTGTGGTAGAATTTGATTACCGTGTGGAAGAGGTTGCACTGCAGAAGCTACCAAACGTCAATTCAATAAAGAATACCACACGTTTTAGTTATGAGATCCTATTTGACACCAAAAAAGATATGCGCCCCGCAGTTTTTGACTTCGCCCATGATAATGGACTGAAAATCCTTCAGCTTAATAAGAAAAACACTACCTTAGAATCTCTTTTTCAAGAACTTACAAACAATTAGCAATCGCTTATGGTCTTATATTATTTTGCATGTTTTTTTATCCTTATCGCTTTACTGCCCCTTGTCAGCATTAAACACTGGACCGTGCGCGGGTGGGATTACGTCAGAGTACAGACAAGCTTTTTACAGGCACTTAATCTCTTACTGATTTTTGCATTTGCTTATCCAGAACGGGAATGGCAATGGGCTGTGCTTATAGGTCTGATTGCCACATTAACGCTTCAGATAATTATTGTGATTCCTTATTCAAAGATCTATCCAATAAAGCAAAAACAGCTAAAAAACCGCGATAATATGCGGAAACTGAGCTTAATTACCGCAAATGTGTTTCAGGACAATACACAGTACGATAAATTCTGTTCCCTGATCACTAAAGAAAATCCAGACATTTTTCTAACAATGGAATCTGACAAGAAATGGGAACGTCAGCTCGATCGTTTTGATGAAGATTATCCTTACGCGGTAAAAGTTCCCATTGATAATTATTACGGGATGCACCTCTATTCTAAATTCAAACTTAGCGATACCCGTGTAGAATATATGATTGAGGACGATGTTCCTTCCATTTTTACCAAAGTGCATTACCGCGATGGCGAACCGTTGAACTTGATCTGTGTGCACCCCGCACCGCCCAGTCCCACCGAAAATGAAACTTCTAAAGAACGCGATGCGGAACTATTGCTCGCGGGGAAAAAAGTACGTGAACTCAATGCGCCCATTATCGTATGCGGCGATCTCAACGACGTGGTGTGGTCGCGAATATCACGGCTTTTTAGAAAAATGACAGGTCTTATTGATCCACGTATTGGTAGAGGGTTGTATCCTACATTTCATGCAGATTATTGGTATTTACGCTTTCCCATAGATCACATGTTCCATTCGGAAGATATATGTATAGATTCCATGCGGCGGCTTGATTATTACGGCTCAGACCACTTCCCTATGTACTTTTCCCTCTGGGTAGAAAACGGTGTAAATGCAGACACAAAGCCAAACCTGGATGAAGAGACTAAGGAAGAAATAGATGAGAATATCGAGGAGGGCGTACAACAACATTGAGCGTTGACCTAGAGTTGCCATTGTTTTACTGCATTTGATAGCTGGTTAAAAATGTTTTCAAAGTGTGATTATATTTGCAAGCTTCTATGCCAAATCACGCCAGCACTCATAAACTCGAGATGTTAATTTTAGTAAAGCTTTCACATAACCTTACGCGGTTTTAACTAACTGCATAGGTAAATTAGAATACATTTGACCTTTAATATTAAACACAATAAACAATATGAAAACCAACAAAATAATGATAATGGTCATGCTTTTTATAAGTGTAGGCCTTTTTGCCCAGAGCAATAAAGATAAAAAAGTGATTGCAGCGGCAGATCAAGTAAAAAGTACATTAGTTGAAAAAGATGCGGGAATCCAGAAATTTATGGACGATTCTAAAGCCTATGTGATCTTTCCGAAAGTAGGAAAAGGAGGTTTTATAGTAGGCGCAGCTTCCGGTAACGGCGTGGTCTATCAAAACGGAAAAATGATAGGAATGGCAGATGTTAAAAAACTGGACATAGGTCTACAAGCTGGTGGAAAAACCTTTAGCGAAATAATTTTCTTTCAGGATGATATATCATTTAATCGCTTTAAGGACGACGATTTTGAATTTACCGGTAATGTCTCTGCGGTGATGTTGAAAAGCGGAGCTTCTGCAGATGTACAATATCGTGAAGGAGTGGCCGTATTTATTCTGCCAAAAGCCGGTCTCATGGTAGATGTTTCGGTTGGAGGTCAAAAATTTGAATAC
>JBBQSI010000551.1:0-2175 GCA_038213975.1 Chitinophagales bacterium | reverse complement strand
AAATACCCAAAAAAAGATGAAAATTGCTGTTTTTGCTGCAATGTGGGCTAACGCATTTTCAAAAACCATTCCTTTGGGTAGATGGTTAAACGCATACGTCTTGTTGATCTCGTGATATTGATATACATAGTTTTCCCTGTTTCGGGATCCAAGATTTGCATATCCCTCTTTTTCATCATTGTACCAGTCGGCAATTTTCTCAATTGAAAAATTATCACCATGCAGGTTATCCGAAGAAAATAAAGCGTCGGTAGATTTCATAGTAGTACAATCTGCAAAGTTGTCTATAACTTCAATTGTTTACTTTTTTGAGAAAGGGTACGAAATCCGGTCAAGGTAAGATTTTTTTTCAAAGTTTAAAAGTCGACTTGCCTGCATATTAGCGAACTTTTCTTTGGTTTTGATATAATTCAAAATTTTTCAAAGACCAGTTCAAATCTAACCGGTGTCTTATTTTCCCTTGCTTTTTCAATTAAATAAAGAATTTTTCTGACCATTAACTATAACTCCGGAATTAGCTCACTTTCAGAGTAACATTTCCTCCCGCTGAAGAGATATAAGCAGCGGTTTTTGAGTCTCGTCTTTTGCTCGTTTTACCTTAAGCGTTTTACGCATTGCCTGATCAAATTTTTATTAACAAAATTGGCGTAGATGTTTATCATTGAAACAGCCGGGAGCTCCTAAGTTTTTTAGGGATCATCATTTTCAATCTTAATAAATACATTTAAGGAAATTAAACATGGAATTCCTCATCATCTTTCTTTGTATTGCCACACTCATTCTGCTGGTTACCTGGGCAAAAGTCAATCCCTTCATTGCCTTTTTGATTGTGTCAATAATGGCCGGTCTCTTGCTGGGTATTCCATTCAACAAGGTGGTCGGTTCCGTACAGAAAGGTATTGGAGATACCCTTGGAGGTTTGCTGATCATCATCGCCCTGGGTGCCATGCTGGGTAAACTGGTAGCGGATAGTGGAGGTGCCCAAAAGATTGCATCTTCCATGATGAAATTGTTTGGAGAGAAATACATTCAGTGGGCGCTCATGGTCACAGGGTTCATCGTTGGCATTCCACTCTTCTACGGCGTAGGATTTGTGCTATTGGTTCCCTTGATTTTTTCCGTGGCTTACCAGTACAAAATGTCATCGGTATATATCGGCATACCACTGCTGGCGGCCTTGTCAGTCACCTTCGGCTTTCTTCCCCCGCATCCCGCGGTTACGGCGTTGGCCATTCAATTCAAGGCCAACCTTGGAGTTACCTTAATGTATGGCTTTATCATTGCCATACCTGCAATTCTGATTGCCGGACCCTTATTCGCACAAACTTTGAAGAATATTAAATCAGAACCGCTCGAAACCTTTACGGCGAAGCCACGTCCCGAAGATGAACTGCCCGGCACTTTTCATAGTTTTTTTGCCGCCTTGCTGCCCGTCGCGCTTTTGATGCTTACTACGGTGTTAACATATGTGGTGCCGGCAGGAACTTATCTCAGCCAGGTAATTGGTTTTTTTGCCGAACCCGCTGTTGTAATGTTGATTGCTTTGGGTGTAGCAACTTACACGCTGGGCATCAGGCAGGGGATGAATATCAGTAAAGTCATGGGCATTTACACCGACTCGATAAAAGACATTGCGATGGTCCTATTAATTATCGGGAGCGCCGGTTCATTAAAGCAAGTACTTACGGATAGCGGCATTAGCCAGCAGATCGCCTCAATGCTGGACAACGTTTCTATTTCTCCGTTAATACTTGCCTGGATAATTGCTGCAGTCATCCGCATCTGCATTGGATCTGCTACCGTTGCGGGACTTACAGCGGCAGGTATTTTGGCACCGGCAATTTTGCAGGGAACAGAAAACCCTTCTCTTATGGTGCTTTCGATCGGCGCCGGAAGTCTTGTTTGTTCTCACGTAAATGATTCCGGCTTCTGGCTTTTCAAGGAATATTTCAACCTATCTATCAGGGATACACTAAGAACATGGACGATGATGGAAACGATCATTTCCGTTGTTGGCCTGGGTGGTGTATTGCTACTAAATATTTTTGTTTAATAAAAATCAAACATGGAAAATTCTCCCTCAGAAAATTTCCGGAAATCCGGGCTGACATTGCCCCCGGCACCGGCGCCGCTTGATGTTTACAAACCATGTCTTATTGATGGAAAACATCTTTA
>JBBQSI010000550.1:0-2214 GCA_038213975.1 Chitinophagales bacterium | reverse complement strand
TCTTTATCCCGAAAGCGTTTATAGTAATAATGAAAAACATGATAAGCTATACTTTGCTGCTCACAATAGGCCTTTTGCGTAAGACCACTTTGCTGCCATTGTAATATCTTATCAAACATCTGAGGGCTTACATCTAATTTTGCTGACATAGAATGCTTTTGAAAGCAAAACTATTTTATTTATCCTCCATACACAACATGGGTTGGACGATGGCTTACACCCCAATGGTAAAATTATTATGAGTTAAAGAAAGATCAGCAAATCCTCGGCAATTGTTCTCCTGTGAGCATATTCACTAATAAGAAAACGGCTATCGTTACTGCAGGTATGCAGGTATCACTGCGGAAGAGATTTTGGCGG
Source organism: Chitinophagales bacterium (assembly GCA_038213975.1). Taxonomy (GTDB): domain Bacteria; phylum Bacteroidota; class Bacteroidia; order Chitinophagales; family Chitinophagaceae; genus Ginsengibacter. The sequence goes on along the minus strand of JBBQSI010000550.1, from coordinate 1,854 downwards.
CGACAGCAACGTATGGAGTGGCGCCTGTTTTAGGTGAATGTGGCAGTGTGGGCTCTGGAATTGCTTTAGGGGGGATTGGTTGGCTGGCGGGAAAATATTGAGCTACCTGTGACAACATGATTCTCCGCGAGGGTGATCACAGCAGAGGCAAAAATACGGGGAGCCGATTCTATTACCAACGAGGACCTCTTCCAGGCAATACGAGGTGGTGGTGGTAACTTTGGAATCGTTAGTTCTATCGAGTATAAGTTACATCCGGTAAAAGAAATGCTCGGAGGCAGTTTTTTTTAGTTGATTGCTAAGGCCCCTATCATCATTAGATTTTTCAACGAATTTATGTCCACTGCTCCAGACGAGTTGCAGGCAGACTGTTATCTTTCCCGCGATAAGTGCTGGGTACACTTTGTATATTTTGGTGTCTTGATGCCGGGGAACGATTGCTTGACAACTTCCGCAAATTCAGTATTCCCGAAAAGGATAGCGTAAAACGAAGACCTTTTTCGGAAGTGTATACCGCAAGCTTATGCTGGCGGGCCCATTTATGCCAATTATATGAGCACTGCGGTTGGACGAACAGCGAAAGCCGTGTTTGGCACCAACTTCTCACGACTTGCGCAAATGAAGAAAAAGTTCGACCCCAATAATATTTTTCATCTCAATCAAAACATCCTTACAGGCTAGGACGATGCAATTTGTTATAGTTGAGGCAAACAAACAACCAAAAAAAATAGAAATTTATAAGAAGAAAAAAACAACTTACTTCTCAAACTTGAATGGCTATTAGGAGAATTTATCAAAGCAATGATTCAGTTAGAAAAAGACCGGCTTCCAATAGATTCAAAAGCAGGCATGAAACGTTTAAAAGTACAGAGTCAGCAAAGACGCTAATCCCCGCCAGGGTTCCGTACAAAATTAACTTCAGCACCCCACGAAGTTTAATTTGTCAGCGTTTCTTAACCCTCCTCATAAATGTGAAGGCGTAAGCAGCCTTCGTAATTTTACAGGTCGTTACTAAAGGAGGCTGATTATCCAATCATACATGCGTTGGTTGGCCGCTTTTGCCAGTTTGGTTCCAAAATAGTTGAAGGCATGCGGACTTTCCGGATAGGCTGCCAGGTAAGTTTTGTTGCCGGCATTTCGCCACCGTGCTTCCATAAAGAATGTATCATCTACCAGGGGGTCCGTCAGCCCAATGGTAAATAAAGCGGGTGGTAAGCCGTGCAAATCTGCATACAAGGGTGAATAAGCAGGGTTCTGGCGTTGTTCCACATTCCAACCTTTGAAAATAAGCTCAAAAGTCTCATCCATGACCTTTTTGGGAAGCATGGAAGTGTCTGTTACCTGCCTGACTGAAGGCGTGCGGTTCAGGTCATAAACACCATATATCAAATTCACACCTTTTACCTTGTCAATGGCTTTAAGTGAGTCGCGGATGTAAAGCGTGGTGACAGCTGAAAGATGACCACCGGCAGAACCGCCCGAAATGAAGATCTTGTCCGTTCCGAACTCCGTTATAGCGTTTGCCACCAGCCACCTCGCCACTGCCTTGCAATCATCGATACTGGCAGGAAAAGGATTCTCAGGAGCAAGCCGGTAGTCCGGGCTTACAACTGCCACGTTGCAGGCTCGTGCCATTTCATCGTTAATTTGTGCATCATTTTCTGGCCTTCCCGACATCCAGCCGCCGCCATGAATGTTCAGCACAACGGCCCGTACAGTAGCCGGCTTGAAAATGACCATCCGTATGTTGCCACCCGGTCCTTTAATGAATTTTTCCAGGGGTTTGAGGACAACGTCTTTTGGCTCAAACTCTTTACCCTGCTTCCTTGAAATTTCCAGGCCTTCTTTGGTCAG
>JBBQSI010000549.1:0-2225 GCA_038213975.1 Chitinophagales bacterium | reverse complement strand
ATGGCCGCGAGAGAGGTTTTGATGGTTCACTGCCGGATGTAAAATGGCTGTTCAAAAGCCTGGAGGAAAACAAAAACGCCGACAACGTTTTTTTGCTGTCGCATGTTCCTCCATTTTCGGGAGATTTTGACAAATCGCTGGAAGAGGAATATCGCAAACTGACGACTGACTTCAAGAATATCCGCTTGTCTCTTCATGGGCACGAACACAGGTATTTTTTTGGAATGCCGTACCCGGAGAATGTAAATTATCTCGTAACAACCACCATTAACAAAAAGGGCTACACACGTGTCAGCGTGGACGGCAAAGAAATTAAGGTTGAACAAGAAATTTTTTAATGAAACAATTGCTCGCTACCATAATAGTTTTTTTAGCCCTCGCAAAGTTGAACGCTCAACATATCTCTTTTGGCCGGGCTTTATTGCCAGATGAAATTATCCTGCAATATGCGGGCAATTCCGGGTGGCTTTCTGCAGGCTTTGGTTATGAAACAAAAAATCAAAAATTTTCCGGGACTGTATTGTACGGATTTGTTCCGGAAGGAATAAGCAAGCAGGTTATTCATTCAATCACGGGGAAAATTGCCTGGCATCCTTTGCGCAGAAAAATTGCAGGTTTTGATGTGGAATTGATTAACACCGGCCTTTTTCTCAATTATGCCTTTGGTGAGCAATATTTCGCATTTGATCCTCCCTATTATCCCTACAAATACTATGACTTTCCATCTGCCATTAATACGGCAATTTTTGTTGGTCAGTCCGTTGGCTTTCACCGGTGGAAATTGTATTACGAACTTGGATCTACCGGGAAAGAGCTTATCAGTTATTTTGGCAATACACAGACACTTAAAATTACCGATGTACTTACTGCGGGTATTGGGGTAAAGTATCAGCCCGGGTGGAAGTAGCCGAATCGTGAGGATTAATTTTATTCTTTGCGAATTGAAGCTTCTTCGGCGGCAATTTCTTTTCTGAGCACATCATTCACAGATATTTTGGCTCCTTCCAACAGATACACCTTTGTGCCCTTTTCCCTGGCAAATTGATTTTTTACTTCTCCTATATAGCGGTTTGTCTCAAATGCCGCCATTGCTTCTTTAAGATGTTTGTCATCTTCTTTTACCAATACTGCATTTTGTATTGGCCTGGACAAATCGTACCAATAAAGATAATCGGCATTCATGCTAAGGGCATTCATTTCGCGAATCTTCGAGTAATAATTTACCGCTCCGGCTTCTCCATAATTATCGCATTGCACTAAGGTCCTGCCTGTGCCCTCCGCGAGGCGGTACGCAGAGTCAACGAGTCCTCCCAACTCCTTCCATCCAACCATGTCCGCAAAATCTTGTGGTATATCATGCTGTTTCCCATCTTCCCATCGCGTAAGATTGAGCTTGTCAAATACTTTCCTGTCGGCGACGATCTCCTGCGGCGAAAGGATCGGCAATATGTATTTCGCAATTGGTACAAAAAATAGAATGGGCAGCAACACTGCCGGAATCTTAAGGTACCGCAGCCACCCCCGCGAGAATAATTTTTCAAGGTACACCGCACCGAAAACGAGGAAGAAGGGATAAAGTCCGATGGCGTAATACCCCTTTGCCCGCAGGTAAGTAAAAAGTATCAGGGTGAAGACCAGTGTCCAAAAAAAGAGTTGATATCTTTTGAAAGGTAGGTAAATGAAAAATGCTGCGAAGCCCGCCAACAATATTACCAGCGCACCGGCAAAGAACAGTATCTGTTCCTTTAGGAAGTCAGCCCGGTTTACATTTACAAGTTGAGAGGAGGCCAGCAACTTCATGTGGTGAACGACAGGCCAGCTATGGTTGGCCTGCCAAATGATATTTGGAAGTATCCCCGCCAGCGCCAGCAAGGCAGCAAAATAAAGATGCTTGTTTAAAAAAATCTTGCGATGAGCAGAAAGTAAAAGTGCCGGAACCATACCTGCCACTAAAAAAACAATGTTGTATTTATTTAGAAAGGCAATCACAAAAACTACTGCGGACCAATAGAGCCACCTCACTTGTTTATTTTCTATGTAGCGAAATACCGTGTAGAACAGTAAAGTCCAGCAGAGGTAATCCAGTGAATTTGGCTGGTAAAGCGTATTTATGCGAAGCAGGGCTGAAAACAAAACCCCGGTAGCGGCCAACAGGCAGGCATACAGCCCTCCTTTGAGAACTTCAACTGCCCGCCAGACTACAATCATCAGGAGAACCCCAAACA
>JBBQSI010000548.1:0-2244 GCA_038213975.1 Chitinophagales bacterium | reverse complement strand
CGCAGTCACTCGTTGCAAACGAGCGCTAGCGTAAGTTGGCTTCGTTTTTAACGAGCGAAATTAGTTTGTTTAAATATTCCACTTTTACGCAAGCGTTTTCGCTGCTAGGCTTAAACATTCCGTGCACTTATCTATACATATTGCAAAAGACAGCTCAAAGTTTGTGAAACAACCGTCTGAGCCGTATTTTTGTACAACTAAATTAAAATCAAATCATAAATGGGAATCATTTCCTCTTCAATAGCCCGAAAGTTCGCAATGGCCCTTTCCGGTTTATTTCTGGTACTTTTTCTAGGTCAGCACTTTACTATTAATATCACTTCGACGTTTAGTCCCGAAACTTTTAATTCCTGGTCCCATTTTATGGGAACCAATTTTGTAGTTCAGGCTTTACTTCAGCCTGTTTTGATTTTCGGTGTTGTTTTCCACTTTATCATGGGTTTCATCTTAGAATACAGAAATCGCAACGCTCGTGGTGTAAAATACGTGAGTTTTAAGGGAAACAAAAATTCTACTTGGGTTTCACGGAATATGCTTATTTCCGGCTTGGTAATTCTAGCTTTCTTGGGCCTTCATTTTTACGACTTTTGGGTTCCAGAATTGATACATAAATATGTTGAATCTAATCCCGACGATGCGGCCAGATACTATCCAGAACTTCTGGCAAAGTTTGAAAGCCCTATACGTACAGGATTGTATTGTTTGGCCTTTATTTTGCTGGCAATGCATCTCTATCACGGCTTCGCATCTTCTTTTCAATCTGTTGGTTTTAACAACAAATATGCGACAGCGCTAAAGAAATTCGCAAAAGTATATGCCATTGGCATACCTGCGGGATTTATTTTTATTGCGCTTGTCCTTCACTTTAAAAATTAAATTATGTCCATACTAGATTCACCTATGCCCGAAGGGCCACTTAAAGATAAGTGGACACAACATAAAAATGACATTAATCTGGTTAACCCTGCCAACAAACGTAATATCGATATTATCGTTATAGGCACAGGTCTTGCCGGCGGAAGTGCTGCTGCCACTCTTGCAGAATTGGGTTATAATGTAAAAACATTTTGCTATCAGGATTCTCCAAGACGCGCGCACTCCATCGCCGCACAAGGTGGTATCAATGCTTCAAAAAATTATCAGGGAGATGGTGACTCTAACTACCGTCTGTTCTATGACACTGTAAAAGGTGGTGATTACCGCTCTCGGGAAGAGAATGTTTACCGTCTTGCAGAAGTTTCTTCAAATATTATTGACCAGTGCGTTGCGCAAGGCGTTCCATTTGCACGTGAATATGGTGGTTTGCTTGATAACCGTTCCTTTGGTGGCGTGCTTGTATCACGTACATTTTATGCTAAAGGCCAAACGGGTCAGCAGTTGTTGCTAGGCGCTTATTCTGCCATGAATCGCCAGATTAACCGCGGAAAAATACAGGCTTTCAACCGTCATGAGATGCTTGATCTTGTTCTTGTAGATGGCAAAGCCCGGGGCATTATTGCCCGTGACCTTGTAAGCGGTGCGATTGAAAGACATTCTGCGCACGCTGTAGTAATTGCTTCCGGGGGTTATGGCAATGTTTTTTACCTTTCTACTAACGCGATGGGAAGCAACGTTATGGCTGCTTGGCGTACGCACCGCCGTGGCGCTTATTTTGCAAATCCGTGCTACACACAGATTCACCCTACTTGTATTCCGGTTTCCGGTGATCATCAGTCTAAATTGACCTTAATGTCTGAATCGTTACGTAATGACGGTCGGATTTGGGTTCCTAAGAAAAAAGAAGATGCTGAAGCAGTACGTGCCGGTAAATTAAAACCTACCGAAATCAAAGAAGAAGATCGCGATTATTATTTAGAGCGCCGTTACCCTGCCTTTGGTAATCTGGTGCCACGCGATGTGGCTTCACGTGCGGCAAAAGAGCGTTGTGATGCCGGTTTTGGTGTAAATAAAACAGGTGAAGCCGTTTATCTGGATTTTGACGCTGCTTTTGTCCGTTATGGAAAAGAAAAAGCCTTCAGCTCTGGTATGGATAATGCCACAGATGAAGAAATAAGGAACTTGGGCGAGGCTGAAGTGGAGGCCAAATATGGTAACCTCTTCCAGATGTATGAAAAAATTGTAGATCAAAACCCTTATAAAACACCCATGATGATTTACCCCGCGGTACATTACACGATGGGCGGTTTATGGGTAGATTATAACTTACAGACAACGATACCCGGTTGCTACGCGGCTGGTGAGGCC
>JBBQSI010000547.1:0-2254 GCA_038213975.1 Chitinophagales bacterium | reverse complement strand
TGTTACCCAAATTGGATCTTCGCCAATCATATACCGGGCACCGTTCACAGCGTAAATTCCAATATCCATCAGAGCGCCACCACCAGCAAGTTTTTTCGTCAGCCGCCACTGGCCGGGGTCGCCGATGGTGAACCCGGTAAGTCCCTGGAAGAATAATATTTTTCCGAATTCACCTGCTTTTCTTAACCTGATAACTTCCAATGTATGTGGTTCAAAATGCATGCGATAACCAACCAGCAATTTCACTCCAGCTGCCTTGCAGGCATCCACCATATCCTGGCCTTCTTTTGCGTTAAGTGCCATTGGCTTTTCAGAGATCACATGTTTGCCGGCTTTTGCTACGCGGATAGCTGCTTCCCGGTGCAGGGCATTTGGCGTAATGATGTAAACGGCGTCTATGTCCGGGTTGTTTTTGATATTGTCATAGTTCTCATAGTTATAGCAATTTTTTTCAGGGATACCATACTTGGATTGCCAAGTCGTGATTTTTGAGGGTGTGCCGCTGATAACACCTGTAAGCTTTGCCCGCGTGCAGGATTGCATGGCCTCTGCCACTCTTGTTCCGTAGCTACCCAGTCCCATGATTGCCACCTTTAAAGTTTCGCCGGCAACTGGGGCAGATGGACTGGACGAATTACAACTGCTACCTGTGTAACTGTTGATGATTGGCATGCTTAAAAATGGCAGGGTGAGTTTTTGTAAAAAGTTTCTGCGGCTATTCATTACTGTTATAAGTTTGAGGGTGATTGTGTTCATTAAATATAATTACTTTTCGCAAAAGAAAATTTTACTCGTATACAACCCAGGTACCTTCACATAGAGGGGTTACGATGGATACTATAATGAGAAGATGATGGGTATCTTTACCGCTACTACCTGCTAAGAAATGAGCCTTAATATTTTTACAAAGCTTGCCCTGGTCGCACTGAGAAACCTGGCTGCTTTTTATCCATTTAAAAGCCAGGGTCAGTCAACGGGGAAATTTTCTGGCCGCATTATCGATTCGGCCAGCCGTCAGCCGCTCGCCTTTACTACGATTCAAATACTTGATACTGAAAAAAGCCGGTGAATGGAATGCTGGTACCTGAGTCCGGCGAGTTTTCATTGGCTCTCCCTTATTGGAAATATTCGGCGTTGTTTGAGTATGCCGGATACTACCATATATCGGTTCCGTTTCAGTTGACTGCAGCGAATCCTGGCTTTGATGCAGGCACACTGATTTTGGCCTCCAACATGAAAGTCATGCAGGGTGTGGTAGTACAAGCAGAAAAAAGCTACATGCAATTCACGCTCGATAAAAAAATCTTCAACGTCGGCAAATATCTGGCGAACGCCGGTGGAAATGCATCGGACATTCTTATAAATATTCCATCTGAGCTCGATTACGTGCAACCTGTCGGCGAGGACGGAAAGTTCGAAACAGGCGTGCGCAGCAGTTTCCGCACCATGACAAATGATTACGTGGTAAATGAACAAAATGCAGTGGGAGACTTCGAACCATTGCCGGGCCTTGACAATGTTTTTCTGTACGATGAAAAAAATCACGCACTCTATGGAATTGTTGGAAACAAGATTAATAAAATTTCTTACCAGGGGGGAGTGCGGGCAGAGTGGACAGATGTAAAAACAACATTAGAGGTGACAAAAGCGATGAACCCGCGGAAATATTTCAACCTCTTTCCAAGTGCACATCTCAGTTACGAACTTGCAAAAGAAAATGCAATCCAACTCAGCTACAGCCGTCGTATACGGCGACCGTTTTACAATGACCTCAGCCCCTTCATGACTTTTTCCGACAGTCGAAATTTTTTTCAGTGGCAACCCGGACCTTAACCCGGAATTCAGCGATGTCGGTGACATAGGCCACCTGAAAAATTTCGAAAAAGGGTCCATTTCTTCTGCATTTTATTACCGGGGTACCAAAGGAAAAATCGATCGGATACGAAGAGTCGACTCGGCGGGCAATTTGACAACCCGCCCGGAAAACTTAAATTTTGAAAAAGCCTGGGGCACGGAATTTACGGCAACCTATAATTTGCAAAGCTGGTGGAAAGCAGATTTTAATTTCAACCTTTTTCATGCTGACATTGATGGAAGCAACATCTTATCTTCTTATCGCACATCAACCTATAGTTGGTTTGCCCGACATTCCTCCCGTTTCAATTTGCCGAAACAATTTGAGATGCAGTTGCGGGCGAATTATGAAGCACCACAACGTACAGCCCAGGGCAGGCGCAAGTCATTGTTTTATTTA
>JBBQSI010000546.1:0-2257 GCA_038213975.1 Chitinophagales bacterium | reverse complement strand
GTCCTAGCCCTTAGACGAACGGGCCGTTCTGTTAAAGGACGGCAAAGATAGGTTCTCAGTGAAAATGAGCCAAAAGAATTTCTCAAACTTTTCAAAATTCATTTTTTACATCATCACCCTAGTCCTTACATTTTAATTTATAATACATATTCATCAATCGTAGCTTTAAAATAAATTGCAATATTGTACCTTCGCACGGCATTTTAATTTTTAAATAATAGAAATCATGAGCACAGTAAAAGTTGCTATTAATGGCTTTGGAAGAATTGGCCGGTTAGTTTACCGGCAGATATATAAAATGGATGGTATTGATGTAGTAGCAGTCAATGACCTGACCAGTCCGGAAGTATTGGCTCACTTGTTAAAGTATGATAGTGCACAAGGGCGCTTTGACGCTGATGTAAAAGCCGGCGATAAATCGATCACCGTTGATGGAGATGTAATAAATATTTACGCTCAAAAAGATCCTGCTCAAATTCCATGGAAAGATCATGAAGTTGATGTTGTTTTAGAATGTACTGGTTTTTTTGCAGACAAGGATAAAGCTTCTGCACACATAAAGGCAGGTGCAAAAAAAGTAGTTATATCTGCACCGGCAACAGGCGATTTGAAAACCATTGTTTTTAATGTGAACCACGAAATCCTGGATGGTAGTGAAACGGTAATCAGCTGTGCTTCCTGCACCACCAATTGCCTGGCACCCATGGCACAGGTGTTAGAAGAAAAATATAATATCCTGGCTGGATTAATGACTACCGTTCATGCATACACGAACGATCAGAACACCCAGGATGCACCACATCCAAAAGGTGATTTACGCAGGGCACGTGCAGCTGCACAAAACATTGTGCCCAATAGCACAGGTGCTGCAAAAGCAATAGGTCTTGTATTACCTGGTCTGAAAGGGAAGCTGGATGGTACCGCACAGCGGGTACCAGTTTTAACAGGATCTCTAACTGAGTTAACGGTTACTTTAGGTAAAAAAGTTACTGTAGAGGAAGTAAATGCGGCCATGAAAGCGGCTTCTAACGAAAGCTTTGGCTATACTGAAGATGAAATTGTCAGCTCCGACATCGTAGGTATGCATTTCGGTTCACTGTTTGATGGTACCCAAACGAAAGTTATTACAGTTGGTGAAACACAAATGGTAAGAACTGTTAGCTGGTACGATAATGAAATGAGTTATGTATCCCAGTTGGTGCGTACTGTGAAGTATTTTGCAGAAATGATGAATAAATAAACTTTTCAATAAGAATTTAAATGCCCCGTTAGCCGGGGCATTTTTGTTTATATTAAATTTGACCATATTAAAATTATTTTTATGAGCCAGTTTTCAGATTTTAATTTCAAAGATTGTAAAGCATTGATCCGTGTAGATTTTAATGTACCGCTGGACGATCAATATACCATTACTGATGATACCCGTATGACTGCTGCATTGCCAACCATAAAAAAAATAATTGGTGATGGCGGAAGCGTAATCCTTATGTCGCATCTTGGCCGACCTAAGGATGGACCATCAGAGAAATATTCATTAAAACACCTGGTAAGTCATTTATCCAAATTAACCGGCATCCCCGTAATATTTGCTGAAGATTGTATTGGTGAAACAGCCAAACAAAAAGCTTCTTCATTAAAACCAGGTGAAATTTTATTGCTGGAGAATCTTCGCTTTTATAAGGAAGAGGAAAAAGGGGATGAAGATTTCGCTAAAAAGTTAGCATTGCTTGGTGATGTATTTGTGAATGATGCATTTGGTACGGCACACCGTGCACATGCATCTACCACAATTATTGCAAAATATTTTGAAAAAGGGAAAAAGATGTTTGGCATGTTGATGGAAAAGGAAATAACCAGTGCTGAAAAAATCCTGAAAAATTCTGACAATCCATTCACTGCAATTATTGGAGGTGCTAAAGTTTCAGATAAAATATTGATCATCGAAAATCTACTGGATAATGCAACGGATATTATCATTGGAGGTGGTATGGCTTATACCTTCTTTAAGGCGCAAGGCGGACATATCGGGAAATCTCTTTGCGAAGAAAACCGGCTTGATACTGCACTCGACTTATTGAAGAAGGCAGATGAAAAAGGGGTAAGGATTCATTTACCGCCTGATTCAATCATTGCTGAAAAGTTAGCTGAAGACGTTGACGTTTCTTCATCTCTTAGTAATAATATTCCCGAAGGATACATGGGTCTTGATATTGGGGCTCAAGCTTGTGAAATTTTTAATAAAATTATCCGGGATTCT
>JBBQSI010000545.1:0-2278 GCA_038213975.1 Chitinophagales bacterium | reverse complement strand
CGTATTTCAGACGATTATCTTTGGTTGCCGTTTGTAACAGCTCATTATATTAAGCATACAGGGGATATTGCAGTGCTGGATGTCTCAACCAATTTTCTCGAAGGACGCCTGTTAAATCCGGGAGAAGAATCCTATTTTGACCTTCCTTCCGATGCGCATATATCAGCTACCCTCTACGAACATTGCGTCCGGGCAATTGAACATGGGCTCAATTTTGGTATACACGGATTGCCCTTAATTGGTACAGGCGACTGGAATGACGGCTTTGATAAAGTTGGTGAGCATGGTAAAGGCGAAAGCGTCTGGCTGGCATTTTTTCTCTATGAAATACTCAACAGTTTTGCAGAGACTGCCAGTTTGCACAACGATCCAGTATTTTCGGACAGATGCAAAAATGAAGCGCAGCAGTTAAAAGAAAACATTGATAAACATGCATGGGACGGCGATTGGTATAAACGTGCCTGGTTTGATGATGGAACACCGCTGGGATCTAAAATTAATGAAGAATGTAAGATTGATTCTATTTCCCAAAGCTGGTCGGTTTTATCAGGAGGGGGAAATGAAAACCTGGTTCATACGGCAATGGAATCGGCCTATAAAAACCTGGTACAAAAAGACGTGGGCATTATTCAGTTGCTGGATCCGGCGTTCGACAAGTCTGATCTTAATCCCGGCTACATAAAAGGATATGTACCCGGCGTAAGAGAAAACGGCGGCCAATATACCCATGCCGCAGTTTGGATGATCATGGCATTTGCCAGGCTAGGCAATAATGAACGTGTCTGGGAATTGTTAAATATGATCAATCCTGTTAACCATGGTAAAACTGCAGCGAAAATTGCCATCTACAAAGTAGAGCCCTATGTGCTTGCGGCCGATGTGTATTCCCGTGAGCCACATGCCGGGCGTGGCGGATGGACCTGGTACACCGGGTCAGCCGGCTGGCTGTATCGTTTAATTACAGAATCATTTCTTGGACTGCAGCGGGAGGGAAACAAACTGAAATTCAACCCTTGTATCCCGGAAGAATGGGAATCTTTTAAAGTGCACTACCGGTATGAAAATACGGTCTATCATATTGAAGTGATGCAAATCCCTGCTGCTGAAAAAATGACGGTGACCGTTGATGGCGTGGAAAAGGCGGGGAATGTGGTTACGCTTGTGGATGATGGGGGGGAGCATGAGGTACTGATATCACAAGGCAAAAGATAAAAAGATCAGTGTTCATTGGTTTTTGCAAGACGGAAAAACACTTCGATACTCCATCGTTTGCGGTACAGTTCGCTTACCCGTGCTGAAAAGCAGGCCGGGATTCCGACAGGTATTCGATTTACCTTTTCACAAACAAGCGTCATCCCTTATTTTTTTGGAGAAAAAATAGGTATAAATTCGGGCGTTAGTGTATACTTATTGGTCGGACGATGAAAGATCGTCAGACCAAATGGCCCTCGTCCGACCACTTTTCGTGATCGGGAAAGGCGAGAAGCGTAACCGGTGGCGTGGGTGAGTTCGTGAAAAAAGGTGGCGGTATCATGCGCTTTCGTGAGCGAATAAATCGGCAGGCTTAGTTCACTTTGCATCTACACTAACGAGTTGGCGGCTATTGAGCCTTGGAGCCCGGCGCGGGTCTTTTTCCACACAAAAGTGAATGATAAAAGTGCCTGGTTTATGGTTTTTGATGGTTTCCTGCCTCGCCAGTTTCCGGGTTCCATAGTCGCCGAGAACCTGCTCGTCCTTGATCACGATGTAGCGCCCGATATACTGATGCAACAACTCCTCCTCGTGGGCTTCAAACCAGCGGTATTCCTTGAAGTTTGGGTATTTGGCCGCGTTGTATGAAATTGTTGCTTCTGCCATGGCATTTTATTTAATACAAAAGCAGGGTTTTGGAGGCAAACAAACAAATGCTCTCGTGTAAGCTTCTTCTTCCGGGATACCAGGATTCAGGCGCTGGGACCCTCCCGATCGAAATCGGGATGCGTTACCGGGTCGTGCGGTTGACTTTCTATTCATAAACAGGCCAATGTGTGAATCATGTAACTTATTGCCAGAATGGTGTAAGTCTGCTCACCATACCTGGATTTACCTTTGAACACAATAATTGAATTACAATTCAATCAAAACAGACAATGAAAAATTCAACGATTCTTTCAATCTTCTTCGTAGCGTCAGTGGGTTTCCTGTTTGCCTGCAATTGGATCATGCGTTGTCTCCCATACTCAGAGACATCGATCGGATAGAAGATTTAAATTATTTCAAAAACCAATGCCATGTTTAG
>JBBQSI010000544.1:0-2280 GCA_038213975.1 Chitinophagales bacterium | reverse complement strand
ACCTCGTCGTTTTTTTTGTCATCCCACTCCGGCAGGAAAAGCCTGTGCGCAGCATTGAAGTGCTCCTTTCTGTAAACCGCAACTCTATTGTTCATCGTCAATCATTTTATTCTCCGAAATACTCAACATAAATGCGGGGCGTTTCATAAAGCTTCACACAATGAAGGCGGACATGCCCGGGCAAATGCGGCGATAATTGATGCCAAATCGCAATGGCCAGGTTTTCGGTAGTGCACATTGTACCCTCTAGAAAATCTACATCCACATTCAGGTTTTTGTGATCGAGCTTCTCTAAAATATACTCGTCGATCAATGCACTCAATTTTTTTACATCAAATAAAAACCCTGTTTCTGCTTCCACTTCGCCCTTTACCGTTACCAGCAATTCATAGTTATGTCCATGCCAATTTTCATTGGCACATTTACCAAAAACTTCTCCATTCTTTTCTTTATTCCACGCAGGGTTGTACAATTTGTGAGCTGCATTGAAATGCTCAACCCTTGTTAAATATACCATGCTCCAAAAAAATTAACCGCAAAGGTAGTTTGCGAAAATGAAATGCACTTTCTATTTGCGAAATTTGCCTCATGAAGATACTGGTTGTGGCGGCTACGACATTCGAACTGGGTCCATTCATGGAAAGTCCTCAGTCAACAGATTTCCTCATCACCGGGGTGGGCATCCCGGCTACCGTTTATTCTTTAACGCGTAAACTCCTTTCAGAAAAATACGATCTGGTGATCCAGGCTGGAATCGCCGGCGCTTTTGATAACGCTTTGCTTGAAAATGTGGTAACCGTTGAGCGGGATACATTTGCGGATGCAGGCATACTCGAAAATTACAAACTGCATTTGTTGCATGAAGTTGGTCTGGCAGAAAAACATGCTTTCCCATTTAAAAATGGCTGGCTGGTGAACGAGCAGGTGCCTCCGGGCACTGAGCATCTTCAAAGGGTTGATGCTATCACGGTCAATACAATTAATTCAGATGAAAAATTCACTTCTATGATGCAGCAAAAATTCAAAGCTGCCATAGAAAGTATGGAGGGCGCCGCTCTGCATTATGTATGCCTCTTGCAAAAGGTTCAATTTCTTCAGCTTCGATCGATTTCTAATATTGTTGGAGATAGGAATAAGAACAATTGGAAAATTGACGCAGCAATAGAAAATTTAAATATTCAATTGACGAACCTGGTCAACGCAATAAATAAACCATGACTTATACACTTGCCTTCTCGCCATGTCCCAACGATACATTCATTTTCGACGCACTCGTCAACAAAAAAATTGACACCGAAGGAATGAAATTTAATGTTCGTTTAGAAGATGTGCAAACGCTGAATGAGTTCGCCATTGCGGGCGAGGCCTCTTTTACCAAGATCAGCTTTGGGGTTTACCCTTTAATCATGAAACATTATTCGATACTGAATAGTGGCAGTGCCCTGGGCCGCGGTGTAGGCCCGTTACTAATCACAAAATCACGGTCGGGTAAAAAAGAGATTAATGAACAGCAGGTTGCAATTCCCGGGGAAAACACAACAGCACATTTACTGTTTTCCCTGGCATTTCCGGAAGCAACAAAGAAGGTATTCCTGCGCTATGATGAAATTGAAAAGTACGTATTGGAAAATGATGCACCCGGCGTCATCATACATGAAAACAGGTTCACCTACCAAAAGAGGGGTTTACATAAGGTGATTGACCTCGGCGCCTACTGGGAGCAGGAAACCGGTTACCCAATTCCGTTAGGTGGCATCGTTGGCAGGAAAAATTTAGGAAAAGATATCATAGAAAAAGTTGACCGGCTTATCAAAAAAAGTCTTGAATACTCCTTTGCGCATTATCCCGAAATATCGCCTTATGTACGGGACCATTCCCAGGAGATGGAGATAGCGGTGATCAAGCAGCACATTGATCTGTATGTCAATGACTTTTCCCTAAACCTGGGCGAAAAAGGCCACGCCGCTATCCAAAAACTTTTAAGTGTGTACAATCAAAATGGACCGCTGGTAAAGTGACTTGTTCTTAACTGCGGCTGGCATTGAGTGCAGACTTATATGCTTCCAGGCAGCGTTCACGTGCAAACTTATGGTCAACGATTGGCCCGGGATAAGAAGCTTCTTCAAACTCCGGCACCCATTCGCAGATGTACGTGTTTTTTGGATCAAATCTTTTTGTCTGAAGTTCGGGGTTGAAAATCCTGAAATAAGGAGCTGCATCGCACCCGCTGCCCGCAACCCACTGCCAGCCGCCATTGTTTGCGGCAAGATCGTAGTCCAG
>JBBQSI010000543.1:0-2293 GCA_038213975.1 Chitinophagales bacterium | reverse complement strand
ATCGAAGCGCAGAAGAAAAACAATGTGGTCTTCCAGGTGGGCAGCCAGGGCATGAGCTCCCTGGGAAATGAAAAAGCTAAGGAACTTTTGAAAGAAGGTGCCATCGGCAAACTAAATTATGCCGAAGGTTTCTGGGCCAGGATGTCACCGACAGGTGCATGGCAATATCCGATTCCCGAAGATGCTTCTCCAGCGACAGTGGATTGGGATGCCTACATTGCCAATACAACAAAACGCCCTTTTGACAAGCTGCGTTTTTTCCGCTGGAGAAATTACCGCGACTATGGTACCGGCGTATCAGGAGACCTTTTTGTTCATCTCTTCTCGAGTTTGCATTTTGTAACGGGCTCGCATGGCCCAAATAAGATAATGGCTACGGGCGGGCTGCGATATTGGAAGGATGGCCGTGAAGTACCGGACGTCATGTTGGGCATGTTTGATTACCCTGAAACACCAATTCACCCCGCTTTCAACCTTTCCCTACGGGTAAATTTTGTAGATGGCACCGGGGGCACCAATTACCTCAGGATGGTAGGCAGCGAAGGCTCGATGACGGTGGAGTGGGATAAAGTGACGGTTTACAAAAACAAGAATGTGATCGATGAAAACGACCCGCTGAATAATAAGAACAGGAGTGATAACGGGAAAGCCTATACGTACGATCGTAAATCCATGTTGCCCCCTGATGAACTGGTATATGTTGCAGAAGAAGGATACAAAGGAGCACATTTTGATCATCATTATAACTGGATAAATGCAATACGCACCAAAGGCGAAGTGGCAGAAAATCCTACGTTTGGCTATCGTGCCGCGGCCCCTGCCCTGCTGTGCAACGACAGTTATTTTAACAACAAGATAATGCAGTGGGATCCTGAGAATCTTAAAGTGATCAATAAATAGATATGAAGAGCAACTTTCTTTTAATAGCGTCCTGTGTGCTCATGACAACTTACTTTTCTTGCCGGAACACCCGCGAAAATCAGCTTACGATGTCACAAAAAGCCGAAGGTTTTAAATCATTATTTGATGGAAAAACGCTCGATGGCTGGAGAGGCTACCAGGATAAATCCACTGCTTCGTGGTTTGTAGACAATGGCACCATTCACTGCAAAGGCAGCGACGCCAATTATGGTGCCATCACAGCAGACCTCATAACGGAGGAAACTTATGACAATTTTGATTTCCAGGTAGATTATAAAATATCACCTAAGGGAAATAGTGGCATCCTCTACATGGTGAATGAAGACCATCCCTACTCCCACGAAAGCGGACCGGAATATCAAATAATTGATGATGTCAATTTTCCTGAAAAGCTGGAGACCTGGCAATTGACGGCCGCTAATTATGCCATGAATGCTGCGCCTGATGCAAAGCCAAATCCTGCCGGCCAATGGAATCATGCACGCATTATAAAAAACGGAAAACACGTAGAGCACTGGCTCAACGGGCAGAAGGTAGTGGAATATGAACTGTACAGTGATGATTGGAAAAAAAGAAAGGAAGAAGGAAAGTGGAAAGATGTTGCCGCATATGCCACTAACGAAAAAGGCCATATCACCTTTCAAAACCATGGCAGCGAGGCCTGGTTTAAAAATATCATGATCAGGGAATTACCGTAGCTAATCTTTTTTCTTAACTAAGATTGCATATATCACATACAGCCATCCGAGTATTCCATGGATAATTGCCCATAAGATAGACTTGTTTCTACTCCAGGATACAACTACGGCGATGATCGTTCCCAACCCGATGCCTGGCGCCACGTAGGCTGGTTGTCCATAACCATCGTCAACATACCGGGGGCCGCATGCCACAAGAAGTACTACAACCGACAGAAATAAGAATATTTGTTTTTTCATTGTCTCTGAAATTTTATCCGCTGATGTTCAGTCTAAAGTAAGATCATTTCAGAGAACCATGGCTTTCGAAATATTTATCCAGGTATCACGCTGCCAAACGACCAGAGTGCCGCACTGCACGAGAAGCTGGGTTTTAAGTGGTTCGCTGATTTCAAGAACATCGGCTACAAGGCTGACAAATGGAATACCGTTGACTGGTGGCAAAAGCAAGTGAACGATTTTTGTAATGCACCATCTTCGCCTACAAAATTTTCTGACTTGAAGCCTGCTGAGATAGAGAGCCTGCTCAAGAAGTATGGCAGCTGAGTCTTTCTAAATCCAAATTTGAAAGTTTTTCCTGCCGGGAAAACAAAAAAGCCCGCTTTCGCAGGCTTTAAATCATCCTTATTTCAACCATCAAACTGCCTAAATAGTGCTGCTTCCATCTCCGTTTC
>JBBQSI010000542.1:0-2302 GCA_038213975.1 Chitinophagales bacterium | reverse complement strand
CAAAATAGTCTTCATGTTTCAATTCAAAGCCCGCGTCGAGTAATTCACTGGCAAGTGTATACGCTAATACAGAAATGCGTTTGGCAATGTCTGATAAACCTTCGCTGCCATGAAACACTGCATACATCGCCGCCATGTTGGCGAGAAGTGCTTGTGCCGTACAAATATTCGAGGTTGCCTTTTCTCTCCTGATATGCTGTTCCCTTGTCTGGAGTGCCATCCTGAGACACCGGTTGCCTTGCGCATCCAGGCTCACGCCAATGATCCTGCCGGGTATACTTCTTTTGAACTCATCTTTTGTAGCAAAAAATGCGGCATGAGGCCCGCCAAATCCCATGGGCACTCCCAATCTTTGAGATGTCCCAATGGCAACATCTGCGCCTAATTCACCGGGTGGTGTAATGAGCGTGAGTGCCAGCAAATCTGTAGCCATCACCACCATTACATTCACTTCATGGGCAGTCGTAATAAAATCGCGAAAATTATGAATGCAGCCCTCACTGTCCGGATATTGAACAATAGCGCCAAAAAAACTTTCATCAAGTTGTATAGTCCGGAAATCACCTGTCACTAATTCTATCCCGACTGGCTCAGCGCGGGTATGCAATACATCTTTCGTTTGATTGAATAATTTTTCGTCAACAAAAAATTTTGGCGCCTGCACTTGCTCCCTATCCTTATTCTTGGCATTGAAAAGCATCGTCATTGCTTCTGCAGCCGCTGTTCCCTCGTCAAGCAGACTTGCATTTGCAACTGGAAGGCCTGTAAGATCACTCACCACCGTTTGGAAATTTAGCAAGCTTTCCAGCCTGCCCTGGGCGATCTCGGCCTGGTAGGGTGTGTATTGCGTGTACCATCCCGGGTTTTCGAAAAGGTTGCGCAGGATAACCGGGGGCGTAATGGTTCCGTAGTACCCCTTGCCAATATAACTTTTGAAAACTTTGTTTTCCCGCGCAATGCTTTTCAAGTAGGCCAGGTAATGATGTTCACTCATTGCCTCGGGCAGTCCTTCAAAATCATGAAGACGAATATTTTTTGGAATCGTATTGTCTATCAGCTGATCCAGAGAAACTACGCCAATGGTCTTAAGCATTTCCCGCGTTTCAGCTTCGTCCGGGCCAATGTGTCTTTCCGCGAAATCATTGTCTTGCTTTTCAAAAAGAGTCATAGAGAAATTATCTGCTTTTTAGTTTTCGATTGCAACGTTGTTAGGGTGCCGGCTGCGTTGGAAGCGGCGAAGTTACGGTTGAAAAGGGAGATTTTTTTGCCCCTCAAAAAACAAGTAACCCGTCAATTGTATATTTACAAAATGCCGGAAGAGTTGTTGAAAAATTGGGAAGAAAAATCGGGAAAGAGGTCAAAGGTTTACAGGAATTTCCTGTTAAAAGTCAATAAGAACAATGCGCTTCGGCTTCTCCCTGCTTTACACGAAGACGCCTTCAATAAAATCAATTGCCTCGAATGTGGCAGGTGTTGTAAAAATTATTCTCCGCGCTTTAAAACGCCCGATATTAAACGCATTGCAGCTTTTCTAAAGATGAAAGAAGGCGAATTCATTGAGGCATATTTAAAACTGGATGAAGAAGGCGATTACGTGGTGCAAACTACCCCCTGCCCTTTCCTGGAACAAAACAATAAGTGCAGTATCTATGATCATCGGCCGGGAGACTGCCGGCGTTTTCCCTACACAGACGAAGATGTATTTATTAAACGACAGCAGCTTACCTTAAAAAATGTCACTTTTTGCCCGATTGCTTATCATGTGCTGGAAGGGCTGATAGAAGAAACCTGACTGATCACTATTATTTTTATAAAAAATCCCGCATGGCAGAAATAATTATCGACGGAGAGAAGCTTGCAAAGAGATTCATGGAATATGTGCAAGTTGACACGCAGAGCGATCCACAGAGCAAAACTTTCCCCTCCACTGCGAAGCAAAAAAACCTGAGCGAAAAGCTCCTCGCTGAGCTGCATGATATAGGTATAAAAGATGCTGAACTTGACGAACACGGATACCTGTACGCCACAATTCCGTCGACCTCGAAGAAAGAAAACGTTCCCGTTATCTGCCTTTGCAGTCATGTAGACACGGCACCCGATTGCAGCGGCACAAATGTGAAACCGATTTTACATAAAAATTACCGGGAAGAAGACATCGTCCTCCCGGATGATACTTCCGAGGTATTATCGCCCGTTACGCATCCTTACCTGCGCCAGCATGTGGGCGGAGATATCATTACAGCAAGCGGCAACACGTTACTGGGTGCTGATGATAAAGCAGGTGTCGCCATCATCATGCAGG
>JBBQSI010000541.1:0-2315 GCA_038213975.1 Chitinophagales bacterium | reverse complement strand
CTAACCTCAATAAAGACAGAAAAGTTCGCAGGAAAAGTGTGCCGACAGAATTGGGCACTATGATGTTTGGCAAGGTGCCGCCCCAGGCAAAAGAATTAGAGGAAGCCGTATTGGGAGCTGTGATGTTGGAGAAACATGCTTTCGATGTAATTGTTGAAATCTTAAAGCCGGAGTGTTTTTATGTAGAAGCCAATCAAAGGATTTTCAGGGCGATGCAAGGGCTTCAGCAGAAGAATTCTCCCATCGATATGCTCACCGTCGTAGAAGAGCTCAAGTTTCGGGAAGAACTGGATATGATTGGTGGCCCTTACTATGTCACAAAGCTTACCAACGCAGTTGTTTCCAGTGCTAACATTGAAACACATGCGAGGATAGTACTTCAAAAATTTATTCAGCGTGAGTTGATCCGCATTAGCGGAGAAATCATTGGGGATGCGTATGAAGACAGTACAGACGTTTTTGATTTGCTGGATGACGCAGAAGGTAAGCTCTTCGAAATAACCAACAACCACTTGCGTAAAGATTATGCAAGCATAGATACGGTGTTAGTAAAAACAATCCAGCGAATTGAAGATTTGCGTACCCGGCAGGATGAAATAACTGGTGTGCCCAGTGGTTTTTCTATCCTGGATAAAATCACTTATGGCTGGCAATCATCTGACCTGATTGTGTTGGCGGCCCGCCCCTCTGTGGGTAAAACTGCATTTGCGCTTAACCTTGCCCGTAATGCAGCCCTTCACCCAACGAAACCTACTACTGTTGGATTTTTCTCGCTTGAGATGAGCGCCGGTCAGTTGGTTCAGCGTATCCTTAGTGCGGAAAGCGAGATCTGGCTGGAAAAGATCGCCCGGGGAAGATTGGAGGAGCATGAAATGAAACAGCTTTACAAAAAAGGTATCGAGCGGCTTGCGTCTGCGCCCATACATATTGATGATTCAGCTGCGCTAAATATTTTTGAGCTTCGCGCCAAATGCAGGCGGCTAAAAAACAAACACAATGTCGGCCTCATCATTGTTGATTACCTGCAGTTAATGAGCGGTGCCGGTGAAAACAGGAATGCCAATCGTGAGCAAGAGATCAGCCGCATTTCGCGGGACTTAAAAGGATTGGCAAAAGAATTAGATATACCGATCATCGCGCTTAGCCAGCTAAGCCGTGAAGTAGAGAAGAGAAAAGAGGGAAATAAAATGCCCCAGCTCAGTGATCTGCGGGAATCTGGTGCCATTGAGCAGGATGCTGACCTGGTAATGTTTCTTTACCGGCCGGAATATTATGATGTAACCACTAACGAACTCGGCGAAAGTAATAAAGGTGAAACGCATGTGAGAATTGCAAAGCACAGGAACGGCCAATTGGAAACCATCACCCTTAAAGCACTCCTGCACATTCAAAAGTTTGTAGAAAATGATGGTGATGATGTTGACATTGGAGGCCCGACGGGCGGCAACTGGAAACCAGTAAAGGACATTGGTGACGGCGGCGCTAAACTTTATATACAAAAAGGCAGCAAGATGAATGAGGGCGAGTTTGATGACGATGCCCCATTTTAATCACCAATGCAACTTCCCTTTTTTTTCGAACCTCGACTGCCTCACTCCGGATCTTTCGTGCTGGACGAAGATAATTCGCGCTACCTGTCCCAGGTATTGAGAATAAAAATATCAGAAAAAATCAACGTGACAGATGGCAACGGCCACTTGGCTGTAGCTGAAGTGACGGTAGCCGATAAAAAAAAATCGGTTATTGAAATTGAAACAATCGAGCAGTTCACTGCACAAAGTCCATTTATCCACATAGCCATTGCCCCTACAAAAAATCCGCAAAGATTTGAATGGTTTATTGAGAAAGCATGCGAAGTCGGCATCTCGTCAATAATACCTTTGGAAACTGAGCGTTCAGAAAAATCCTTTAAAAAGTGGGAAAGGGCTGCCAGGATATCCGTGAGTGCGATGTTACAATCCAGGCAGGCATTCAAGACGGAATTGCAACCGCAAATTAAGTTTCATGAGTTTGTGAATTCCTTTGAGTCAAATAAAAAATACATCGCCCATTGTGAAGAAGGTGAAAAATGTGAAATCGAAAGAAGCCAGGCTGAAAATACTGTTGTGCTTATTGGACCGGAAGGCGACTTCAGCGAGCAGGAAATTTACCACGCGATCAGTGCCGGTTATGAGCCGGTTTCCCTTGGAAGTAACCGGCTAAGAACAGAAACAGCCGGCTTGGTAGCGGCTGTTTTATTAAAATTCAATATCAGGTAATTCTTTAAGACTCGGACTCTTCCTGCACAACCAGGCGGAAACCATTTCCGTGAATAT
>JBBQSI010000540.1:0-2316 GCA_038213975.1 Chitinophagales bacterium | reverse complement strand
TGTAGTGAAAATAGGTCGGTATTTAATTCTTCAAGTATTTATTTCTTTCTTACCTTTGCCGTCCGAAAAAAAAAGTTATGGCCAGAGTTTGTCAGGTAACGGGTAAAAAACCAATCACCGGTAATAAGGTGTCTCACTCGAACATTAAGACGAAGAGACGTTTCCTGCCTAATTTACAGAAGAAGAGATATTTTCTCGAGGAAGAAGGAAAATGGATTACGCTGAAGCTTTCTACTGAGGCCATTCGGACGATTAATAAAAACGGCTTGTACACCGTAGTGAAAAAGATGAGGGCTGAAGGCTCAAAAATCTAAAGACAACATTTTAAATTCATTCAACAATGGCGAAGAAAGGCAACAGGGTTCAGGTGATCCTCGAATGCACAGAACACAAGACGTCCGGCATGCCTGGCACAAGCAGGTATATTTCTGAAAAGAATAAGAAGAATTCTCCTGAAAGGCTGGAACTCAAAAAGTTCAATCCAATCCTTAAAAAGGTTACTGTTCACAAGGAGATCAAATAATTTTCATCTTATAAATAGGTAAGCAATGGCAAAAGCAGCTAAAACAGCGATTAAAAAGGATAACAAAGGTGGTGCTGAATCTAAAAACTGGACTAAAGTAATTCGCGCAGTTCGTAGCCCCAAAAGTGGTTCTTACACTTTCAAAGATGCCATGGTGCATAAAGACAAGGTGAAAGATCACCTCGGAAGCTAACTTCCGGATGACAATATTTTAATAAGGCTATCCTGCTATTTCTGCGGATAGCTTTATTTGTTTTAACCCATCACCAGTTTACAATATTCCACATGGGACTTTTCGATAAAATTTTTGGCAAGAGAGAGCAGAAGGAAACGCTGGACAAGGGACTCGAAAAAACCAAGGCCGGCTTTTTTGATAAGATCACGAAGGTGATTGCGGGGAAAAGCACCGTGGACGAAGAGGTGCTGGATGACCTGGAGGATATTCTTGTGAGCGCGGATGTAGGAGTTGACACAACGGTGAAAATTATCGAAGCAATTGAGCAAAGAGTAGCACGTGATAAATATCTAAACACTTCTGAATTAAATGATATTTTAAAAAAAGAAGTAGAAAATGTCCTCGTCAATTCCCCGGAAGATTCCTCTTATAAAAATTATGAATTGCCTGCCAACAAGCCCCATGTCATTCTCGTCGTCGGGGTAAATGGCGTCGGTAAAACGACTACTATTGGTAAACTTGCCCATAATTTTTCCCTGGCTGGAAAATCTGTTCTGCTGGGCGCCGCTGATACTTTCAGGGCGGCGGCTGTTGATCAACTTACAATATGGAGCGAAAGGGCAAAGGTGCCGATCGTGAGCCATGGCATGGGCGCAGATCCCAGCGCTGTAGCTTTTGATACGGTAAAAAATGGCGTTGAAAAAAATGTAGATGTTGTACTGATAGACACTGCAGGCCGTTTGCATAATAAGATTCACCTGATGGACGAGCTAAGTAAAATCAAACGCTCGGTAAGCAAAGTGCTGCCCGGCGCCCCACATGAGGTGTTGCTTGTGCTCGATGGGAGTACAGGCCAGAATGCATTGGAGCAGGCGAAACAATTTACATCAGCGACAGAAGTGAGTGCCATTGCCATCACCAAACTGGATGGTACCGCAAAAGGTGGCGTGGTCCTGGCAATAGCTAACCAGTTTAAAATACCCGTAAAGTTTATTGGTGTCGGTGAAAAAGCCACTGACCTGTTGGTGTTTGACAAACAGGAATTCGTGAACACACTTTTCGATGGGCAGTTGCAAAATTGATCTGCCGGGTGGGAGAGAATCCAAAGAAGTGGAAAGAAAATAATAGATGCAGAGTAAGATAAAAAAAGATAAGGTCAACATTATTTCACTGGGTTGCAGTAAGAACATGGTGGACAGCGAAGTGCTCGGTGGACAATTAACTGCTGCAGAAATCGATGTAGTGCATGAGAGTCAAAAAAAAGATCACAATATCGTTGTCATCAACACCTGCGGCTTCATTGATAAAGCCAAGGAGGAAAGCATCAATACCATTCTTGCGCAGGTAGATTTGAAACAACGCGGCAAGCTGGATAAAGTGTACGTCACCGGCTGCCTGAGCGAACGTTATCGTAACGAACTGGAAGCGGAGATCCCCGACGTAGATGCATATTTCGGCACGATGGAGCTTCCCCTTTTGCTCAACAAGTTTAATGTAGATTATCGCCAGCAACTTGTTGGCGAACGCCTTACGGCCACACCTAACCACTACGCCTACCTGAAGATAAGTGAGGGTTGCAACCGTACATGTTCGTTCTGTGCCATACCGCTGATGCGTG
>JBBQSI010000539.1:0-2322 GCA_038213975.1 Chitinophagales bacterium | reverse complement strand
ATTTCCGTGCAGTCGCCAATGAGTTTTTTAAATACAAGTGTTTTTGAATGATCACCTTTGTTTTGGTTATGCTGCGCAAGGTCGTTTACATGGAGGAAATAATTATCCTTCGCTGTTTCTAATTGCATCTTTTCTGCATTGGGCAGGCACCTGAGATACAACGTATCGTCTGAGACCTTTCTTTCCACGTAACGGTATAATTTTCCCGCAATCTCTATTTCTCCATCGTAACGTTCATAGGAGGCCCAGGAAGTCTGGTAAGGCAGATTAATAGGCACTTTCAATTCGATGAGCGTGGCTTCATCATAGAAATTATTATCAAGATTTACTACCAGGCGGGTGTCGGCTTTCTGCTGTAAGTAGTCAACAACAAACCGATACCCAACACAGTTGAATACGAAAATAGAAAGTAACAATATAGCGGAAAGCTTTCTCAATTCTTTACAGCAAACGTTTGGTCATGTGGTCCAATATGGGTCAAAATTAGCGATTTCCAGTTGGCAGGCAAAGAAGTTTTTATCTGCCGGATGCCAGCAGGAGTGATCTCAAGCCCGCCGAACCCAAAAAGAACACTTTGCAGAAATCCTCCTGCGCCTGTTGCAAAATACGGGTTGGTGCCCCCGGCAGTTTCGGCAAGTACTCCAAAAGGCGGTTTTTTATTGGGAGTGTGTGCTTCATTAAATGCCCGGTACGCTTTTTCCGGCTCTCCCAGCCTGGCGTACAGGATGGCAAATATCGCATGGGTCATGGCCGGTGAGCCCTCGCCAATACGGCTCTCATAGTAGTGAAGGTCTTTCCTGACCTGTTGGGTATCTGTAACCTCCGAAAGAGGATATGCCAACAAGTTGACGTCAGCCTGCTTTATCTTTTCTCCCTTGTATGTAGCGTGCTCTGACGTCACGCCGTTCGGCATCTTAAGAATGGGAATATTGTTGGCTACATATGTCCACTGGCTGTCCGGCGTTTCGCCAAGAATATTTGCTGCCACTACCGCAAAGTGAAGATTGGCCCTGGCTGCAGCATTGGTGAAAGCGTTGTTGTCCACGTTTTCCGCCCACTCATCTGCAGCTACCACATTCCTGATATCGAAACGACCGGGACCATTACGCTCCACCCGGCTGACCCAAAAATCCGCACAACCTTTTATCAGCGGAAAACCTTTTTCCTTCAGCCAGGAAGTGTCCTGGGTAACAGCGTAAAAGTTCCAGGCAGCTATTGCAACATCGGCGGTAATGTGGTGCTCAAAAGGACCACTCAAAGCCCATACTGGAGTTTCCTCGTTACCGCTTGCCGCACTTTCCCAGGGAAACATTGCGCCTTTGTAACCGTGAGCAAAGGCGTTGTGCTCCGCTTGCTTAAGCCGGTCGTAGCGGTAGTTAATCATGCTCCGCGCCATTTCCGGATGAAGCACCAGCAGGGCAGGAAACATCCAAAGTTCGGTGTCCCAAAACACGTGGCCATTATAGCCCAGCCCGCTAAGTCCCATCGGAGACGGGCTGTAGGTAGTGCCCTCTCTTACAAATGAATACAAATGATACATGGCAGAGTGGACATCCTGCTGACTTTGGGGATCTCCTTCAATTTTTATATCGCTCTTCCACAGTTCGTCCCAGGCGGCATTGTGAAATTTTAAAAGATCAGCCGTCCCCTGCAGCTTAGCATAAATTACATACCGCTCGGCTTCATTCAACGGGTCATCATGTTGCGCAGTGGTGATGGATGCTCCGGCAATAGAAAAATGATATGTTTCACCTGCTTTCAAAGGTTTTTTGAATTTTGACAGGTGCATATTATTATCCCACATTTCGTGAATCAGGCGGGGCTCGCTCCCATGCGATTCATCAAATAAAAAGGTGGTCGATGATGCAAATGTCAATTTACCGGTGGGGCTTTTGCCAGTTGATGACAGAAGGCTCAGCGTGACATGCGGCCGGTCTATCTCGTTATAATAATTTTGCACATCCTTGAGCGCATCCGGTGCTTCCATCACACTTGCCGGAACAATTTCCATATTTTTCCTAGCTGTAATTGTTACGTCTACCAGCACGGTGTAAGGCAAATGGCGCAAAGCATAATAGGTATATGATATAGTTGCTTTATCCTGGTAGTCGAAGGTGGTTCTGAGGCTGGCATGCTTCATGTCCAGTACCTGCTTCATATTTGTAGCATCGGCATTGCCTATGCGCCTGCCGTCAACGTCCATGTACATATTTACAAGATTGAAGCTTTGCAAAAAATTACTCACCCGTCCCCGGCCATATTGATCATAGGCACCATTCAGCACAACCTCTTTACAACGAAAAACATTTGGGGAAGACACGA
>JBBQSI010000538.1:0-2329 GCA_038213975.1 Chitinophagales bacterium | reverse complement strand
AAGATTGACATGATTATAAAGAAGAGGACGGCCAGGATAATGACTGTGGGAATGCCGCCGGAGCGTTGATCGCCTGATTTCGGGGTCCCCTTATATTCCCCGGCTGCCGCAGCAATGATAGCGTCAATGGCATTATCGAAGCCACGGTAAAAATCACTTTCCTTAAAGTAGGGTAGCATGCGCTGGTCAATGATCTGCTGCGCTGTAATATCTGGCAGCACGCCTTCCATGCCATAGCCAGTTTCTATGCGGGCCCTTCGGTCTTCACGGGAAACGAGTATTATGACGCCATTGCTTTTTTCCTTCGTACCTACGCCCCATTCACGCAGATATTTTAAGGCAACCTCCTGTTCGTCATAGCCGTCGAGCGCAGGGACAGTGATGATCACTATTGCAGAGGAAGTGCTGTCATTGTAGTTCCGTATTTTCTGCTCCAGGGCCTCCTCCTGAAACGGCTCAAGAAATTTCCCAAAGTCATTCACTGCCCTGGGCGGCACTGGCCTGTCATAAATTTTTTGAGCAGAGACCGGCAGCGTGATGAGGAAAAGGAAAACGATAACAAAATATCTCATGCCGGGAGGTTAAATATACTAAGTGCCGAACATTATTTCATCAGGAAGCTCATTCTTATCAGTGTCACTGTCGTAAGGAAAATAAGTGTGCAACGCCTCGCCAATTTCCCTCACACATTCTGCAATACCCATTGCGCAGCTTTCATTTTTGAAAAAAGATAACATGTTTTTTACTACGCCATTCCAATAGCCAGGGCCGGCAGCATTGTAAATGCCTTCATCAGCATATACGGCAAACTGGTGATCCTTCATGGCGACATATATAAGCGTGCCACTTCGTTGCTCCGTTTCTTCCATTTTGAGACTGAAGAATATTTCCTTAGCCTTGTCCAGCGCATCCATATATTTACACTTGCTTTCAATGAAAACGCGAACTTCACCACTGGTGCGCATCTCAGCCTGTCTGATGGCATCTACTACCAACTGGCTTTCTTCCGGAGAAAGCAACGGTTTATTTTTATTAAAAGAAAACATGTCGTTTACCTTGTTGAATCGAGGCTCACACTGGGAGCCGGCGTTGAAGTACCAAAGTCAACAGTCGGTGCCCTGTCCGAACCGGGATCGGAAGTGAAACCCTGGCGCGTTTTGAAGCCCATGATCCCTGCAAAAATATTGGTTGGGAAGCTGCGGACTTTGGTATTATAAACCCGCACAGATTCATTGAAGTCATTCCTGGAAACTTTTATCCGGTTTTCAGTTCCTTCAAGCTGGGTTTGTAAATTTCTAAAGGCATCGTTAGCGCGAAGATTTGGATACTGCTCAACGGTGACAAGCAAACGACTTAAGGAACCAGATAGCTGGCTTTGCGCCTGCTGGTATTTTTGAATATTCTCTTCTGTAAGATTCTCCGGGCTGATCTGCATGGAAGTTGCTTTTGCCCTTGCGTTGATGACATCATTCAAGGTTCCGCGTTCAAAGTTGGCCTCACCCTTTACCGTGTTTACAAGATTGGGAATAAGGTCAGCACGTCGCTGGTAGTCACTCTGCACCCTGTTCCAGGAATTTTTCACCGCTTCATCTTCGCCCACCAAATTGTTATACGATCCGCACCCGATAAAAACGAGGACAAGCACGATGGCAAGTATTACCCACAAAATTGGACTAGTACGTCTCATGTTGTTTGATTTTATGTTTTAAAGGTCAAAGAAATCAGCCTGATTTATCAAAATACAGACCATTATCTGAAATTGCTATTCTGTCATTTAATTGCCGCGATACCGGGCAGTTCATTTCCTTCAAAAAACTCAAGCATAGCGCCACCTCCGGTAGATACATAGCTCACTTTATCAGCAAGACCGAATTCGTTTATGGCTGCCACGCTGTCGCCGCCACCTACGAGGCTGAAAGCTCCATTGGAAGTAGCATCAGCCACCGCCTGGGCAATCGCCTTGGTGCCCCCCTGGAATTTTTCCATTTCAAAAACGCCCATGGGGCCATTCCAAAGGATGGTTTTGCTTTTCGCCACCTGGTCAGAAAATGCTGCAATTGCTTTGGGACCAATGTCGAGCCCCATCCAGCCTTTCCCGATATTTTTGTTGGAAACAACTTTTGTTTCGGCATCTGCCGCGAATTTATCAGCGACAACGCTGTCCATGGGCAGGAGAAAGTCTATATTTTTAGATGCGGCATCTTTAAGGATCTGACCGGCGAGTTCCAGCTTATCTTCTTCGCAAAGACTGCTACCAATTTCTTTGCCCTGCGCTTTTAGAAAAGTTTAGGCCATGCCACCTCCAATGATGATAGCATCCGCTTTCTCC
>JBBQSI010000537.1:0-2338 GCA_038213975.1 Chitinophagales bacterium | reverse complement strand
CAAGGGGTGAATGCTAAACTGGTGGCAGATTTCCTCTACGTCTGCTTTCCGCAAACCATCAATATTTATCCAGCTGATAGATTGAGTGTCGAGGTAAGGGTAACTTTCCTCGATGGTATTTACCCTTACGTCCTTGATAACATCTTTGTCGTAGGTGTATACTGTTATACTCGAGCTTTCCGCATCCTGCCTGAATTCCTCTACCGTCGGGTTCACCTGCAATACTTTCTTAGTTCGTCCCAACTCGAAAGGGATAATCATTGACAAGTAATCTTTTGGTCGCCTCATGCGTAATTAATTTGCGATGAAAATATAGCCTTTTTATGGCTTCTTTGCCTCGGGCGCTGTCTTTGGCAAATCGCTCGCCCAAATTTGTCTAAATCGCTTCCAGTTCCCGCCTTCCGGTTTCCAAAGAACAATATAATTTCCTTTATCCCTGGCATCCGCATTACTGTCAAGAAAAGTGTACCGGCCCTCTTCAGCAAGGAGGCTGCTATCCCCCCAAATCTCTATCATTTCCAACTCAAGGTTTCTAATTCCCGTGTTGAGTTTACTCCCAATAAATTTTACAATCTTGTGTCTGCCTGCGACCTCTGCCATGTTATTGGCCATCACCTTGGCGTTGGAAGTGTATGTGCTGGCAGCCTCAACTGAGTCACCGTGTTCCAGGGCCTTCATTAATCGCTTATTACTTTGAAGAATAGACGCTCTGCCCTGCTCGATATCAAACTGTTGCGCTGATTTCTCTATTTCCAAACGATCCTGGGGATTGCAATTATGGAGTAAAAGTGAAAAAGCAGCAAGCCCTAAAAATAAAATCAACCTGGACATAGTTTTCAAAAATAAGACGGGTAAAATAAAATAAAGTCAAAAGATGATTAGGATCCCCAGAAGGTTCTAGCCCTCTCCAGATCTTCAGGCGTATCTATGGAAATGGGCCCCTCATCACACAGTATCATTTTCAGGCGTAGTCCATTTTCCAGATACCGGAGACATTCAATTTTCTCCGCGGCTTCGAGAGGAGTCATTTCCCAGTCAGTAAACTTCAGCAAGGCTTGTTTTCTAAAAGCATAGATGCCTACATGTTTATAGAAAGGCACTTCAATTTGCAGATCGCGGCGAAAAGGAATCAAGCTCCGGCTAAATAATAAGGAATTGAAATTTTTATCCACCACTACCTTCACCAAATTTGGATCGGCGGGGTCATCCTTTGCCGTTAGTAACCGCATAGGCGATGCTACCTGCACCTGGCTGCCGCTTTCTACCCCGAAGACTTGTAGCAGGTCTGCCAATATTTTTTTTGGAATGAGCGGCTCGTCTCCCTGTACATTCACGACGATGTCTACTTCAAGATCACGCACGGCTTCAGCTATGCGATCACTGCCGCTTTCATGTTGGCACTTGCTCATGATGGCATAGCCACCATGCTGCACAATTTCATTGAAAATTATTTCGCTGTCAGTCACCACGACTACTTCGTCAAAGAGGTGGGTTGCCATCGTATTCTCATATGTGTGCCTGATGATGGTTTTATTTCCCAGCGTCTGCATGAGTTTACCGGGAAAACGTGTGGCAGCGTACCGGGCTGGGATCATTGCTATCGACTTCATGATCAGTTTAAAATATGCGGTTCGGGAAGTGGCAAAACGTTTCTCAGGGGTTCCGGAAGATATTCACTTTCATATTTGCACATTTGGCACTGGTAAACGTTTTCCGCGCTCACCGCATAGTCAGAAAAAATCCAACTTAGGATCGCTGCTACCATATTAGCAGTGTTGCGCTTCGGCACCAACTCTATTTGATGAGAGCCACACTTAGGGCAAACGGCGCTACGCCGGTAATCGTCATCAAATTCCGACAGAATCTTCATGACCTCATCATAGTTTTCCTTCCGTACCACCAGCTTGATTCCGCCGATAGCATTGGAAAGAAACGGGTCGACGGTCACGGTGTATTCATCTTTCAGGTAACATTCTACCCCTGCCGACCGTAAACGGGTTAACAGGATATTTGCCCTGAAAAAATCATTGAAAGTTCTGACAACTACGAGATCCATAGACAGGCGGGAGATTTAAGAATCACAATTATTAAAAATACACAAATACTCCTGGTTACTGAGAAGGATCTAAAGGGGATCAGGTATTAAGCATGAGCGGCATTACCAGCATCAGTAATTGTTCTGTATCAGCAGCACCGGTAGGTTTGATGATGCCTGCTTTTGTTGGTGTGCTTAAGTCAATCGTAACGTCGTCTGAGTCAGCAGCGCTCAGCATTTCTATGAGAAACTTCGCGTTAAAGGCTATTTGCAGATCTTCGCCATCATACTGGCAGTTCATTC
>JBBQSI010000536.1:0-2363 GCA_038213975.1 Chitinophagales bacterium | reverse complement strand
TTTCTTTTGTCTGTACTTCAAAAGCCAAAACAGTTCCACATTGGCGAACATCTTTTATAATTCCCTGTTCCGCAAAAGCTGTCAGCCTGCTGGCAAATTTCATGTTATGCTTTACCAGTTTTTCAATTCTCCCCGGGTATTTCTCTCCGGCAAATAATTCCAGGCTGGCATTTGCTGCGGTACAGGCCAGGGGGTTAGCAGTGAAAGAATGTCCGTGGAATAAGGTTTTGGTTTTATCAGCACTTAAGAATGCTTCATGCACTTCCGCTGTGCAGGAAGTTACACCCAGCGCCATCGTACCGCCGGTCAGGCCCTTGCTGAGGCAAATGATATCCGGCTTGGTATGCATGCGCTCCGAGGCAAACATTTTTCCTGTGCGATAGAAGCCGGTAAGTACTTCGTCGGCTATAAGCAGGAGTTTTTTCCCCCTGACGATTCTTAAGAGGTTGTCGAAATGTTTTGCTTCATACATTTTCATGCCGCCGGCACCTAACAATAATGGTTCGTAGATGAACCCGGCAAGGTCGGTACGCTGATCAATAAGCTGGGCGATTTGTTCCAGGTTTTGACCCTTTGGCAACGGGATGAACAAGACCTCAAATAATTTGTCGCGGTAAGCGTCAGTATAAGTGCCCCGTTGACTGATGCTCATCGCACCGAAGGTGTCTCCATGGTAGGCATTCTCGAAGGCAATGATTTTTTTTCGCGCTGGCTCCCCTTTGTTCACCCAATACTGAAGGCACATTTTTAGAGCAACTTCGGTAGCTGTAGATCCGTTATCACTATAAAATATTTTGCCCGGGTTGCCGGGTAATATGCTCAGGAGTTTTTCAGCCAGTGCAACCGCCGGTTTGTGGGTAAATGAAGTGAAGATGACCTGTTGTAATTTTTTTGCCTGGGCATATATTTTTTTTGCAATGAATTTATTTCCGTGGCCGTGTACGTTTACCCACCAGCTACTTATGCCGTCGATGTATTCGTTTCCCTCTTCATCAAACAACAGGGCTCCTTTTCCATCCGTAATTGCTATCGCCTCGTGCCTGTGCAACTGGTGGGTATAAGGATGCCAGATATAGTCGTAATCTTTTGCGCTAATATTCATGAATCAATAAAATATGCTTCGTGCAACGTTCGCACAAAACCTGTTGTCAACTTTGCAATATTACACATGGATGATAAACAACTGATACGTGAGGCGCTGGGGCTGAAACCTGGGGCACAAAAGCTGCTGTATGAGCGTCATGCACCGTTGATGTTGGGTATTTGCTACAGGTATACCAAAAGCCTTACGGATGCTGAAGATGTGTTGCAGGAAGGATTTGTAAAAGTTTTCAGGCACCTTAACCAATACAAAGGCGAAGGAGACCTGGGTGCATGGATTCGCCGGATAATGGTGAACACTGCCCTAAACTTTCTGAAAACCAATAAAAAATACCAACATGACCTGCTCTTCCATGATGCGCCGCTGCATTCAATTTCCAGCGATGACCCTGAAGTGAAGCTGCATGCTAAAGAGCTGTCAAAACTAATCAGGCAATTGCCAACGGGTTACCAAACAATATTTAACCTGCACGCTGTAGAAGGATTCTCACATGTGGAGATTGGCGGAATGCTTGGAATATCCGATGGTACCTCCCGCTCCCAATATGCGAGGGCGAGAGCGTTGCTCATCGACTGGCTTAAAAAAATTTCATTACCTGAACAACAGGCCCGCTATGGAAAATAATTTCGAGAAACAGGTACGACAAAAGATGGAGGAAATGAAAATCCAGCCATCGGCAGACGTATGGGACAAAGTAAATGCCACTATCGGGCATAGAAAGCCTTCCCGCCGGTTAGCCATAGTCTGGCTCTTACTGCTGGCAATCTTGCTTGTTGGAGGTTACGTCGCTTACCAGGTGATTCAACCCCGGAGATTGGCAACCATCGGGAAATCTGTCCTGGCAGAACACCCAGGTGAAGGCGGCGTGACTAGAAAAGTTCCCGGAGTATTAAAGCAACCGGAAAAAACCAAGACGGGTAATGGCGAAACAGTAATCCCGGAAGCTGCCGGGGAGAGTAAGACTTCAAATAAAATAGCGGAGGATACGAAAGCGCAGCCGCCTGAAGAGCCATTAATTGTCCCACAACAAAAAACAAAAGATGATCGGAGCTCCTGGAAAGAGCCGGTCGTAATTACAGAAGAATATACAACCAAAAACAGCAGGCATAAGCCGAGCCTAGATTTTCCATTGCGTTCTGAAAATGCCCGGGAGGGAAGGGTTGTTCATTCGATGCCGTCTTCTATTGAGTTGTCTTATCAATCTTTCTTGCCGAATGTCACCATTTCTGATTATTATACTTTTAATGATACTACGCCATAT
>JBBQSI010000535.1:0-2383 GCA_038213975.1 Chitinophagales bacterium | reverse complement strand
TGACGATCATCGGCTTTTCAAAATGATAGGCGAGGGGAGTGACACCACTCTGCGTGGCTTGCCTGTAAGGCTGTACAACTACGTCTGCTGCACACAGATAATATTTTACTTCGCTGTCCGGAATAAAACCCGTGCGCAATATGAGTTGATCTTTTATCAATGGATCATTGAGCAACGAAGTATAATTTTTTTCATCTTCATAAAACTCACCGGCGATCAGCAGCTTGATACTTTTGTCTTTGCGTGACAAGATTTTCATAGCTTCCAACAGTATATCCAGGCCTTTATATTTTCTAATAAACCCAAAGAACAAAAGCAATCTTTCATTTCCGGGAATCCCGAGTTGCTGCCGCGCCTCTCCTTGTGAAATCTTTTCGCCGAAATTGTCATATAGAGGATGGGCCACAAATTTTCTCGGTTTGCGAAGG
This sequence comes from Chitinophagales bacterium, assembly GCA_038213975.1. GTDB lineage: Bacteria > Bacteroidota > Bacteroidia > Chitinophagales > Chitinophagaceae > Ginsengibacter. The sequence continues at coordinate 1,955 of JBBQSI010000535.1, read as the reverse complement.
TCGAATTCATCGAGATCAGCCAGCACTTTTTCGCTCATGGTTATAAAACCGTCAACAGGCTTAAGAAAATATTTCGTGAAAGATTTATCTCCCGGCCGCTGCTCGTGCGGATTTACGTTGTCGGCGATGCAAATGATTTTGGTGAATCTATTTTTCTTTACCCGCCGGAGTATCGTGCCCAGGCAAGGCCCAAGGAAAGGAAGCCAATAGCGGACAACAATAATTTTTGGCTTCAGCTTTTTCAACTCGTTGCCAACGTTCTTCCAATTGATGGGATTCACAGAATTGATAACGACGTTGATCGCGATACCTGCGGGAGGTGGTTCGCTCGAATATTGGGTTGTGCCAGGAAAAAGAAAGGACGGATACTGCAGAGAAAACGTGTAGATGATGGTATTTAATCCCTGGGCTGTAAATTCCCTCGCCAGTCGTTCATCATACGAGGCCAGGCCACCTCGCAGCGGATGGGCGGGGCCGATGATTACTACATCCGGCGATGTAACTCTCTTATTTTTTTGCTCCGGATCTTTCATATAACGTAAAGAGATAGCCGATTTTCAGGAGGTGTATCACTCTAAAGGATACGGTCTTCGATCAGGTAGGCATTTCTTTCAGCACTGTTTCTGGTGACCAGTTCGCCAAGGAAACCAGCCAGGAAGAGTTGCGTCCCCATGGTCATTGCGAGCAGCGCAACAAAAAACAGGGGACGCTGGGTAAGTCCTGTTTGATCAAAGAAAAATTTCGTGATTGTGAGATACAGGACAATGATAAAACCGAAAAGGAAAAAAATGGTCCCCCACAAACCAAAAAAATGCATAGGATTTTTTCTAAACTTTCCAACAAACACGATGGACATAAGATCAAGAAATCCATTGACAAAACGTTTCCAGCCAAATTTGGTAACCCCATATTTCCGGGGTCGGTGCTCAACTATTTTTTCCCCAAACCTTGAAAATCCGGCCCACTTTGCCAGCAGCGGAATGTAGCGGTGCATTTCGCCATACACTTCGATTGACTTAACCACTTTTTTCTTGTATGCTTTTAATCCACAATTAAAATCATGTAAATAGATACCACTCGTGCGCCGCGTGGCGGCATTATAAAACTTTGAGGGAATGTTTTTGGTAAGTGTGCTGTCAAAGCGTTTTTTCTTCCAACCACTCACCATGTCAAAGTTGTCTTCCAGCAACATTCGGCGGAGTTCAGGAATCTCGTCCGGGCTATCCTGCATGTCTGCGTCCATGGTAATCACCACGTCGCCCGTGGCTATCCTGAAACCTTCATTCAATGCGGCACTCTTGCCATAGTTTCTCTGAAAGCGAAGTGCTTTCACACAATCATTTGCCTGCCTGAGCTGCCGTATCACTTCCCAGGATTCGTCCCTGCTTCCATCATCTATAAAGACCAGTTCATAAGTAAAATGATGCTCTTCCATTACACGACGAATCCACGCCTCCAACTCCGGCAAGGATTCTGCTTCATCGAGCAATGGAATGACGACGGAAATGTCCATCCTGCTATGATTGATTAAATTCCTGCGGGATCTGTCCCGGATCTTTTTTGACAATGGCTGCTGCTACAAGCGAAGTAATAACGCCAACGACCAGGTACATCAGCAGGCTTCCGCCAATTACGAAAACTCCGAAAAACTTTTCGGTGAATTGCAGACCCTGTTGAATTTGTTCCTGCGTCATGTTCGGATTTTTGCGCATCGATTCCCGTGCCTGCTCGAGCGCTCGTTCTTTGAAGTCCGGAAAGAAGACGATGAAGACGATGAGGTAAAGGATCATCAGGGCGGTAACCACAGCACTTGTTTTAAACCCATGCGTAAAATAATTACCGAAAGTGGCATTGTAATTTATCTGCTTGCCATAGGAATAAATTGCCCAGAAGACTCCGAGTACAAAGATTGCCAAACTTACCCATCTGACAGGCCCGCTGAGGTCAATACCACT
>JBBQSI010000534.1:0-2413 GCA_038213975.1 Chitinophagales bacterium | reverse complement strand
AATGCCGGCTATCTGGTAAAGGATTTTGGGGAAAAAGGTTGGGGATTGTTTAACCTTCAATCTTTGGGCCTTACTATGGCCGCAACCCGTGCTGGCGACAGTGGACCGAAAGAACTGCAAACAGATCCTTTTTCAACTATGTTAGCCAGTGTCGTAAAAGATTCTAGTTTGCTTGAAAAAAAGGAGCTTCCGCCAGTGCCTGCGCCTGTCACTTCACCCATAGCAGCTTCTGCCCAGGTTGCGCAAAACGTCGGCGTTAATTCGGTCGATTCTGCGAAAGAGGATTTCATGTCTCAGGATGCTGAACCACCCACCAATAAAATTGAGCCTGATTCCTCTGCCAGCCTTACCCAATCAGGATTAACAACGGCTCAGCCGCCACCCAATATACGGCGGACGATGCGTATCCGCACCATGGATGGGCTTGAAATGGTATATATAGATAGTTCAGCGACGGGAGAAGATACGGTTCGTTTATTTATGCCTGTTACCACTACTTTAGTGAATAATAATAGCTCGGCCAGGGTAGAAGAAAATGCTGAAAACACAGCAGTTGCTTCCGTGCAGGAGGAGAATACAGCCCCGCCTTCAGCAACACGGGCTTCGGAACAATCCGCCGTAAAACAAGATCCACCAGTGCCTGCCGGGAAGGAACAGCCAGATCAGGATCTTAGTAGCGATGGCTTAGAAAAGAAAACAGATCTCAACGCTGGTTCAGGTATGTCTTCACCTGACATCGTGAAAAGTGATGAGCCGCTGGGACCGGACACAAGTTACTTAGCCAATGCTCCTATAGCTGAAAAAAAGCAGGACAGTGCAGAGGAAAGTCCATCACCGCCTTCCACCTCCGCCAGTGAGGTAATATCACAAAGTGAAGTGATCCAATCTGCGGAATCTCCCGGGGATGAGATACCAAAGGTTGTTACATCTACTTCTGTTAACTCCGATTGCAAAGCCTTTGCGAACAATGAGGATTTTTTGAAAGTCAGGAAAAAGATGGCCGCCGAGAACAATAAGGTGGCAATGCTAAGAGTAGCGCGAAAGGTTTTAATGACTCGCTGCTTCAGTACCGAGCAAATAAAAAATCTTTCCTTTCTCTTTTTAACGGACCAGGGCAAGTATGAATTTTTTGATGCTGCATATCCTTTCACTTCAGACTCTAACGAATATTATTCTTTGCAATCGCAGCTTAGCGATTCTTATTACGTGAACAGGTTTAAAGCTATGCTTCATAAATAGCCCGCTGATGCCCCGGTTCCTTATTGAAGTTTCCTATTGCGGTACAAAGTACTCCGGGTTTCAAAAGCAGCACAATGCTGATACTATTCAATCCGAGTTAGAAAAGGCATTAAAAACTTTCTACCGGGAAGAGTTGTCGCTGACGGGTTCGTCCCGGACGGATGCCGGCGTTCATGCATTGCAAAATTTTTTTCATACAGATATCCCCACTCTGATAGACATTTCGCAAAGGGCAGTTTATGGCCTGAATGCCATCTTGCCTCCGGATATCGCGATTGCTGGGCTGCGGGAAGTACCTGCCGATTTCCATTGCCGGTTTCATGCTACCAGCAGGTCTTATCTTTACCAGATATACGCTTCAAAAGATCCGTTCTTAGTCAAACGTGCTTTCTTCTATCCCTATCCGCTAGATCTCAAAATCATGAATGAGGCTGCTTCAATAATTCTGCATACAAGCGATTTTACCAGTTTTTCCAAGCGCAACACCCAGGTGAATAATTTCTTTTGCAACATTTTCTCCAGCAGGTGGACAATGAACAATGTCCTTGAATTCAGGGTGGAAGGAAACCGTTTTTTGCGTGGAATGGTTCGGGGATTAGTCGGAACGATGCTGCGGGCAGGAGTTGGAAAAATTAATTTAGAAGAATTTAAAAAAATTATTGAGGATAAAGATTGCGCCAGGGTAAATTTTGCTGTACCCGCTCATGGCCTATATTTGACGAAGGTGTCTTTACCTTTTGCTCAATAAAATGTGTGCGAGTCTTGCGATGCTGTTAACAAATATTCTTCAATTTTTTTTGGGTGGAGAACTTACAGCACATTATCTTTGCAATCCGCTTTTAAAAAAAAGCATAGTTCTTTAGAAATCAATTTTATAGCCGCCAAAAAATAAGTTTAAAAATAAATTTGGTGGTAGAAATAAAGGCCCTTACTTTTGCACTCCCAAATAAAAAAATGGGTGGTCGTAAAAAGGCCAAAAGTTCTTTGAAAGTCTGGAAGTAACAGCACAGTCCCGATTCAATTATTATCGGGACTACAAGGTAAAGTTTAGCGTAACAAATTAGAATTTTGACGTTAATTTTTCGATGAGAAATTTAATAGTCAGATCAAACAACATTTACAATGGAGAGTTTGATCCTGGCTCAGGATGAACGCTAGCGGCAGGCTTAATACA
>JBBQSI010000533.1:0-2415 GCA_038213975.1 Chitinophagales bacterium | reverse complement strand
ACTCGTCCGCTGATTGTTCTTTACTGGGCAAGCAGGCAAACGGGAAAAGCGAAAAGCATGGCGATCACGTAGTATATCTTTCTCATATTGCTTTTGTTTATGTTCTGATGTATTAATGCGAGGACTTTTATATTCCTCAATCTTATCACTGATATCTGCGGTTGATCTTAGGGTGGAAAAAAATTTACATAGCGCATCGTTAAAATATTTATCAGTTAAAAAATATTATTTGTAATAAAAGCATCGTTATCATCCACCAGCACAACAAAAAGCAGGAACAGCAGAAGATATAGCAAGCTGTATCTATCGGCTGTCTGGTTGAGGTGACACATTATTCCTGGCAGACACCTGGATACCCAGCCCCCAAACTTGATTTGGTTTTGGCCCCATTTCGAATTCAAGTTTTCCACCCCCAATTAATTGTGCATGGCTGAACCATGGCGTGTTGAGTACTTCCCCATTTAGCTTAGCTCTTTGGATGTATTTGTTCACAACCGAACAATGATTAGCTACCAGCGTAAAGATTTTTCCGTTTGGCAAATCAACGGTTACGTTGGAGAACAAAGGGCTGCCGATTGTATACACAGGGCTGCCGGGCGTTACCGGGTAAAAACCCATGGAAGAAAAAACCACAAATGCACTCATGCCACCGCCATCTTCGTCACCCGGTATGCCGAAGACATTGTCCTTAAACCATAAATCTAAGAGAGATCTAACTCGCTTCTGTGTTTTCCATGGCGCATCCGTATTGTTATACAAGTAAGGAATATGAAAACTAGGTTCATTACCCATAGAATACTGACCGACTAGACCTGTGGCATCAGGAAACGTTGCATTAAACTCGTATTTACTTCTTCCAAGACCTTCGCGGAACAACTGGTCCAATTTATTTTCAAGCCCCTGCTTGCCGCCAAGTAAATCTTTTAGGCCATTCAAATCATGCTGCACCTGCCACAGGTAGGTCCAGCCGTTATTTTCATCATAATAATTGCGGCCGCCCATGCCGCCGTCAAACTTTGGATCAATCGTAACCCAATTGCCTTCCTCATCTTTTGGGAGAAACATTTTCTCTTTCTCATTCCACAAATGCTTGTAATTATTAGCCCGTGTCTCAAATTGACGATAGTCGCCGGTGCGGCCTAACTCTTTTGCCATTTGCCCTACCGCCCAATCGTCGTAGCTGCCACCTAAGGTAACGGCGACAGCCTGTCTTTTCTCAAAAGAATGCACGTCTTTGTGCAATTCATCTTCCTCTTTTTGCAGGGCGGGAAAATATCCCTTCTTGTGATAAAAGTCATCCAGGCTTGTTTTGGGGCCATTCCGCCAGGGAAGCATAGTGGCCTCACCGGCGTTTTTCTTCATTCCCTCATACGCCGTTGCGGCATCAAAATTCCGCAATCCTTTTCGATAGGCATCCAGAAAGGTGATGGAAGAATGAAACCCGTTCATGCAGGCATGGTCGCCAAATAGCACCGGAAACGTAGGCATCCACCCGCTTTGCTGGTACATGCTTACATAAGAATGAAGCATGTCTTCTTCCATTTTTGGATTTAAGATAGTACGCAGGGGATGATGTGCCAGGTAAGTATCCCAGGCCCAGTCATCTACATAAAACGGGCGGGTTGTCTGGTGAATTTTTTTATCGAAGCCGCTATAATATTGGTTGTTCTCTGTTATATCCACCATGCGCTCGTAACAGCGGTAAAGGGCGGTGAAGAAAGAGCGCTTTTGAGCTTCAGTTCCGCCTTCCACTTTTATTTGGTCCATCACCCCCTGCCAGGTTTCTGTAGCTTTTTGCTTAAGTGCGGCAAATGATGTTTGGGCCAACTCATTTTTAAAATTCCATTTAGCCTGTTCGCTGCTGATATAAGAAACAGCATACTTCAACTCAACGTTGGTAGTTGCTTCGGGAAAAGTGATAGCCGCCTGCGAATGCACACCCTGCACAGAAGTTGCGCCGGAAAGTTGTTTGTTCTGAACCACGGAAGCAGTGCCTTTTTTACTAAATACACCATACAAGTACACCTTTATGTCGTCGTGATAAATTTCGGTGGCCACCACTTCTGAACCCGAAAGAAACGTAAAGTCGCTTGCACCATTATTATAAGTACCGAACAACAACGATTTAGGGCCTTGTGCTTCAGGAAAGGTGAACCGGTAAATGCCGGTTTTCTTGCCTGGCGTAAATTCAACGGTCACTTCATCATCTATCAAAAAGGTGGAGTAATAATAAGGCCTTGTCACTTCCAGGTCGTGGTCATAAGTCATTTTCTCCTTCCAGCTATCCAAGGATAATGGGCGGACAGAGGGTTTTACGGAAAAGGCTTCTCCGAGCCGATGAGAAAGGACAATAAGCGGAAAGCTTGCGATTTGATCGTCTGTAAAATCCTTCCGCATTGGGTACATCCGCATCAT
>JBBQSI010000532.1:0-2417 GCA_038213975.1 Chitinophagales bacterium | reverse complement strand
CCTGGCGGTCATTTAGCAGCGTTTCCTCCATCACTGCTTTCAGTTGTGGTGATACCATCACTTTTCCTTTTTTTGATGCAGCAACTGTTTTCGTATCAATGATCGTCATCTCAGGCAGGTGTATGCCGCCGAATCGCTCTTTAAGTTCTACCAGGCCATATTTTCCTGTCAGCGCATTATGGTAGCTCTCCAGCGAAGGCGTGGCGGTACCCATGAGGATCTTTGCTTTAAAAAGCGAAGCATAATAAACGGCTGCATCCCTCGCATTGTATCTCGGCGCCGGATCCTGTTGCTTATAGGACGCATCATGTTCTTCATCGATAATAATGAACCCAAGATCTTTAAATGGCATAAACAAAGCACTCCTGGCACCGACAACAATTTTTAATTCGCCGGTGTTAACCTTATTCCAGAGCTCTACCCGTTCATTGTTATTAAACTTGGAATGATAAATTCCCACATTGCCACCAAAGCTGATTTGCAACCTGCGTATAATCTGTGCCGTTAGTGTAATCTCAGGCAGCAGGTATAGTACTTGTTTCCCTTTCCTGATATACTCTTCAATTAGCTTAATATACAATTGCGTTTTGCCGCTACTGGTCACGCCATGCAAGAGGCAAACATCGTGAGAACTAAAAGCAATTTTCAGTTCATCCATTGACTGCTGCTGTGCGGGACTGAGGGTGAAAGCAACTTCCATCCTCTGAGCGCTCATGCGGATCCTGTCCACGTCCTTCTGCGCAACAATAAAAATGTTTTTGTCTACCAGCGCTTTCAGTTGTGTGGCACTCGCTTTGGAATTTTCCAGCAATTCTTTTTGCGCTACCTCCCCGATTGTCTTTTGTAAATGAAGAAAAGACAACAACAACTCCATTTGCCGTGGTGCTTTCTCGAGGTTGTCGAGCAATTCGTTCATCTGCTCCTCTGTATTAATTTGCGGATGCAGTGAAACGAAATTTTCTTTTTTTGTTTTATATTTTTCCAGAAAGGCTTCCCAGACAAAGCAAACTTTTTTTTCGATCAGCCTTTTTACCAGCGGGTACACGTGGCTAATACCGGCGACTTGCTGTACTTCGGTGAGCGAGAGTTGTTTTTTTATCAATAAGGCTTCAGCAACCAGGTATTCGTCATCCTCAAGATTTGAAAAGTCCTCACCTATTTCATCATTGTACACGAGGATGGTTTCGCTGCTCAATTTCAAATTTGCCGGGAGTGCCGCGGCCATCACCTCTCCTTCTGTGCTCATATAATATTCACTTATCCATTGCCACAGTAATAATTGGCGCGGAGTAATAACAGGCACTTCATCAATTAGGTTTAGTACCTCTTTCGTTTGATAAGGCGGCTGTTTGTTAATAACCTGCTTTACGATTGCAGCATATTTTTTTGCTGCTCCAAATACCACTTCTACCCTACAGCCGGGGACAACTTTATCAACAAACCTTAACGGTAACGCATACGTGTAAGTCTTTGAAATTGCAAGCGGCAGAATTACTTCTGCCCAACTTGTTATTTGTTGTTCATTAAAAATTTTGCCGGGTGTTGCTTCCGTCATGTCTGCAAAGATATTGTACGAGTCGGTGTCAGCTTAATGTCTTGATCCAGGATGCACTGTAAGCACGCAACTTTTCGTCCATCACTGCATACACTTTTTGTTTTAGCACCGGAAGATCTTTCAAAGTATAAGTTGCAGTTTCAATAGGCTCTAAGATCACCGCCCTGGATCTGCCGGGTGTAAGAGAAAACACGGAGCTGTAGGAAAGCCGGTCGTAAGTATCCAGGAACAGAACAGGCAACAATGGCCGGCCAGTTTCGATTGCAATTCGGAATGCTCCATCATAAAAATCTTTCAGCGGCTGATGGGTTTTATTAAATGTGCCTTCGGGACAAATGAAGATTGAAATACCGCGCTGCAGGAAATTCTTTAGCTCGTACACGCTTTTACGACGGGCATGTGCATTTGCCCTGTCAACCATGACGGTACCCTGGCGGTAGATAAAACCGAAGATGGGCAACTTTCCCATCTCAGCCTTGGCAAGCACACGTACGTCGAAACCTTTCGTCACCAGCATTATTTCAGGAATGTCAAGGAAGGAGATGTGGTTGCTGAGAAATATGTATTGGCTGTTTTGATCAGGATTAAACTCGTAGATATTTGAATGGCTAATGCCGGTCAAAAAATAAAACGCGTCAGCCCAAAACCGGCAAACCCTGTATAAAAAGTTGCCCCCATGTATTCTCCCCCGGAAAAAAGAATAAATGAAAAATGGCAGCAGGGCAAACATGAGCACGAAGAAAATCGCAAGCCCGTAGATTGAAAACAAAAAAGTACCGAACTGCTTCAATTGATTGATTTAGAAGGAAAATAAGAGATAAATCAACGACATATGATAAAAATACCCTTCAAACAAAAGATA
>JBBQSI010000531.1:0-2419 GCA_038213975.1 Chitinophagales bacterium | reverse complement strand
ATATACTACCCAACTTGGGCGGATGCAACCGGATCAAAATTTTATTGGTGTAGATATTAAGGGGAATAGGCTGTGGGTTGGCGCAAAAGATGCCCTGGCTAACCGCCTGCGAAATGTAGCTTTTCTCAGAACACAGATTGACAAAATTGCAAGTTACTTCGACGAAAATGAGGTCAAGGAAATCTGGATCACTTTTCCAGATCCTTTTCTCCGCTTATCCAAGCTAAAGAAAAGGCTCACTCATCCAAAATTTCTGCGCTTGTACCAGCAGTTTTTACAACCCGGAGGAAAAATTCATTTGAAAACTGATTCGCCTGATCTCTATTCTTTTACAAAAAAAGTGATTGAACTCTACGGTCTGCAATTGATTGAAGATCTACCTGACTTATATGCTGCTGCGAACATCAGCCCCGCGCAACAAATAAAAACTTATTATGAAATCCTGGACATAGCCGGGAACCGGAAGGTGCATTATCTAAGTTTTATTTTACCCGGAGAAATTGCCGAAAAAGACAAACAACTGAAAGAATATTTCTTTACCCAGTCAACCAAAAGCGAACATGGGCAGTTTAGTTGAAGGGATAGACTACTATTATAACGACCAGGGATACACGGTGCTCACGGAAAAATACCTTCGCGACCGAGGTTACTGCTGTGGGAATGGCTGCCGGCATTGCCCGTACAAGTACGAAATGGTTCCCGAGCCTTACAGAACTGAATTGATTAAAAAACGTACTGATGAAAACCACTAACCCGTCAGAAACTGCAAGATCAGTCACGAAGGAATACACCTTCTTCGAAGATGTTTATGCGGTGGTGAGGCAGATACCACGCGGAAGAGTGACGACCTATGGAGCGATTGCCAATTACCTTGGCACAAAATTATCTGCCCGGATGGTAGGCTGGGCTATGAATGCTGCGCACAATCAGAAACGTAAAGTTCCGGCTCATCGCGTGATAAACCGTAATGGCGTCCTCAGCGGAAAAGCCCATTTTGCCACACCCACCATGATGGAAGAACTTCTAAAGAAAGAAAAGATTGCAATAGAAAAGGACAAAGTAATTCGATTCAACGAGTTGTTTTGGGACCCGGTGAAAGAATTGGGGTTCTGACATTTTTTAAGCGGTAGCCAATTTTAAACACCTGAGTCCTACATGAAAAGCCTTTGTTAGCTCTGATAGTATGGACTGATCATAAAATAAACCGCCACCCCCGTAGCAGCTACATAAAACCAAATAGGCCAGGTGATTCTCGCGAGTTTCATATGCCTCACATAGTCAGCAGTGAGCGCCCGGTATGCTGTATAAAGAATAAACGGAAGGATAATACCTGCCAACAGGATATGCGTAAAAAGTATGAGGTAATAGATATAGCGCAACGAACCGGCATCCAGCTTTTCGGATTTCGATAAAATACCATCGTGATTTACATCACCGAATTTGGTATCGCCACTTAGCAAATGATGGCAAATATATGAGACAAGGAAGAGCACGGAAAGAATGATCGCGGCGATCATCACTTTTTTATGCAAAATGAATCGCCGGGACTTCACCGCCAACAAACCGGCGACGAGCAGCAAGGCCACCAGAGAATTTATGACGGCATTAATGACTGCAAAAATGTGCGGGTCAAATGGCAGGTCGAATTCCCATTTTATTTTTGCCAGGAAAGCGACCGCTACGAATACGACTATTGAAATTGCCCAAATAAATATCGCTGCCTTACTATCATTCCTTGCTAATACCGGTGGTGGTAACTGCTGCTCTGGTAACATGTAACTTGAAGATTAATTTAGCTCCTGCTAAAAAGTTCCTGTAAAAATTCTCCGAAGGTGCGTTTCCTGTCTTTTTCCAACATGAGGAGAGGCACATCCCTCACCAGTTTCTTCATCGCGACGGAATCTAGGCCATCATAAAACCCGCGTACTACACGTTCCTTGTCGAGTAGGAAAAACTTTTCGGTGTGAATGAAAGCCGTGTCCACGCCCGGATCGGCTATGTTTGCTTTCAGTTGCTTTATTCCGAAGTCATAAATACTGTCCCTGTTTCCTGTGAGCAGCCACCAATTATCGGGATCTATCTGAAACTTTTCCGCCCATTTCTTTAGTTGCCCGACAGAATCCTGCCTTGGGTCAACACTGATGCTTATGAATTGCACGATAGAATCATTCTTCGTAAAATAATTCTGGAGACGTTTCATTGACTGCGCCATCTTAGGACAGATGGTAGGACACCGAGTAAAGAAAAAGTCAAGCACCAATACTTTTTGCTTAAGGTCTCCAAGAGTGACGGTATCACCGAATTGGTTCACCAACGTTGGCGAGGTTACCTTATGCCATATGGTATCGGGCTTGCCATCTTCAACTTTTACGTCGTCGTAAAAATACCGGGATGGCATTTGCACGTCCCGCATACTATA
>JBBQSI010000530.1:0-2436 GCA_038213975.1 Chitinophagales bacterium | reverse complement strand
ATCACTATGCCTTGGGTTATCTGTAAAAGTTCCGACGGGATTGACTCTTTCATTTTGCCAAAATCCTGTAGGACAGACGTGGATGCCTCAATCTTCTCTTCCTGTTTTTCCTGGGCCTCCGCCGGGGCAAAAGCAAAACCGAGCGCCAGCAACACAACTGCAAAAGCAGTTTTTCTAATCATGTTCATTGTTGTATGTTTTAAGTTTAATTAGGACTGCAGTCCGCAACATTAGTGCCATCAGAAATGAGAGCTCCTTAAATAAGAGCAAAATTTCAGAAAGGCCATTTAAAAAGTACGCACATAAAAAAAGCGGCCCCTTTGGACAGCTTACTATAATTAATTGCTGATGTGTTTATTCCGCGCCTTTCGCTTCAACACTTTCATTTACTTCCTCAGTTGCCTGTGGCGCTTCAACACTTTCACTTACTTCCTCTGTTGCCTGTGGCGCTTCAGCTTTTGGAGCTTCCGCCTTCGGGGCTTCTGCAGGCGCAGGTGTCGGGCGTGGTCCGCCGGTTTTCCTTATAGGTCCGCGACTACCAGCCTTCGCACGCTTATGCGTTTCCTGGCGTTTGGAAAATTCAGCATCATGCTCGGAACTCCACTTCGTGAATTTTTCCATAGCAGCAGCTTCATCAAAAAGACCAAGGGTAACTCCGCGAAGCAGATGTTTCAAATACAATACTCCTTTAAAGCTAAGTATCCTGCGCACAGTATCGGTAGGCTGGGCACCTTTATGGAGCCATTCAAGCGCTTTTTGCCTGTCGATCTGGATGCTGGCAGGAACTGTCAAAGGATTGTACGAGCCTAATTTTTGGATGAACTTGCCATCTCTTGGGCTTCTGGCGTCTGCAACTACTATAAAGTAGAATGGTCTTTTCTTGGAACCATGTCGTTGCAATCTCATTTTTACAGCCATAAAAAATAGAAATTTTTTTGGGTGGTTAGAAATTTGGGTTTAAAAGGATTGCGAAGATAAGTGCTGGGTATCAGAATTACAAATCACAATTAAATTTCTGCAAGCCTTAAACTAATACGGACAAATATGAAAAATATTTGAACGATGACTACCTTTTTCCAAGACCGGCGAGATTACCCATAGGCATCTTACTCATCATTTTCATCATATTTTTCATTTGGTCAAACTGCTTAATGAATTGATTGACCTCACTGATATCCTTCCCACAGCCTGCAGCGATACGAAGTTTGCGTTCCGGGTTTATCAGGTCAGGATTTCTTCTCTCCTGCAGTGTCATCGAATTAATGATCGCTTCGATACCCTTGAAAGAATCATCATTTACATCAATATCTTTGATCTGCTTACCTACACCGGGTATCATGCCCATCAAATCTTTCAGGTTGCCCATCTTCTTTATTTGCTGGAGCTGGGTTTTGAAATCTTCAAAATCGAACTGGTTTTTGCGAATCTTTCGTTCCAGCTTCGCCGACTGCTCTTCATCAAACTGCTCCTGCGCTTTTTCTACCAGGCTTACTATGTCGCCCATCCCGAGAATACGCTGGGCCATCCGCTCGGGGTAAAAAACATCCAGCGTGTCCATCTTCTCCCCGCTGCTCGCAAACTTAATCGGCTTATTAACAGTGTATTTAATAGAGATAGCAGCACCCCCGCGGGTGTCACCATCCAGTTTTGTAAGTACCACGCCGGTATAGTCCAAACGTTCATTGAAAGCAGCGGCAGTGTTTACTGCATCCTGGCCGGTCATGCTATCAACGACGAACAAAATTTCATTAGGATTAACAGCAGTTTTAATGTTCGCGACTTCCGTCATCATCACTTCATCGATCGCCAACCTTCCTGCAGTATCGATGATCAATACATTCTTATTTCTGGTCTTCGCTTCTTTTATGGCATTTCTTACAATGTCTACTACGTCTTTATTTTCCGGCTCGCTGTAAACTTCCACATTGATCTGTGACCCCAGCACCTTGAGCTGATCAATGGCTGCAGGCCTGTAAATGTCAGCAGCCACTAACATGGGTGATTTGCCTTTTTTTGTTTTCAGGTAATGGGCCAGTTTCCCGCTAAAGGTCGTTTTACCGCTACCCTGCAGGCCAGCCACGAGCACTATTGCCGGGTTGCCGGTAATCGATAACTCACTTTCAGTACCGCCCATTAACTCTGCCAGCTCATCCTTTACTATTTTCACCATGAGCTGCCCCGGGCTGACGGCGTTGATTACTTTTTCGCCCGTTGCCCTTTCTTTAATGCTGTCGGTAAACTCTTTGGCAATCTTATAGTTCACGTCTGCATCCACAAGCGCACGGCGGATTTCTTTGACTGTAGACGCAATATTGAGTTCTGTAATTCTGCCCTGCCCTTTGACATTTTTAAAGGCGGTGTCTAATTTTTCGCTTAATGATTCAAACATGACTTAAAAAATTCCAAATAATTATTGATCGTTGTAAAAAATGCTGC
>JBBQSI010000529.1:0-2445 GCA_038213975.1 Chitinophagales bacterium | reverse complement strand
GGTCTTTGCACTTGCATGCAGAATGTCTTCCTTCTTACAGCCGATCAGGTCAATCATCTGGTCTTCGACTTCGGGAATCATGGCGCCATCCATATCAATCTTGTTGATCACGGGAATGATCTCAAGGTCATTGTCGATAGCAAGATAGAGGTTGGAAATGGTTTGCGCCTGGATGCCCTGGGTGGCATCTACCAGCAGCAAAGCTCCTTCGCAGGCGGCTAACGCCCGGCTGACTTCATAACTAAAATCTACGTGGCCGGGCGTATCTATCAGATTCATCACATATTCGGTATCACCACGCCTGTAATTTATCTGAATTGCATGGCTCTTAATGGTAATGCCTTTTTCACGCTCCAGGTCCATATCGTCCAGCACCTGGGCCTGCATTTCGCGTTCGGTGATGGTATGCGTAAACTCGAGTAAACGGTCTGCCAGCGTACTTTTCCCATGGTCGATGTGGGCAATAATGCAGAAATTCCTAATGTTTTTCATGAACAGGCCGCGAAGATAAGTAAAGGCTTACTTAGATTATCCTAAAACATTTTGATAAACAGCGTGGAATTGCCTCCCGATTTCCTGGTAGCTGAACTTCGCATTAGCCTCGTCAGCTATGGATATTTTGTCAAAATGATAATCCCCTTCCATTACTTCCAACACCGCCTGCGCAAGACCAAGCTTATTGTTTAAAGGAACGAAAACACCTGTTTTGCCCTCATGTACATACTCCCTGAAAACTGGCAGGTCACTTACTATCGCCGGCACTCCGCAAGCATTCGCTTCAATCACTACGCAGCCGAAGGTTTCGTAGAGCGAATAGGTTACGAGGCTTTTGCAGGATCTAAGCTCTTTCGCAAGTTCAGGCTGCGACACTTCCCCCTTGCAGATGACCACATCCTGTAAGCCCTTTTGATGTATCAGTTCCGTGAGATCCGGGTTTTCCGGCCCGTAAATGAGCAATTGGATGTTCCTGTATTTTGCGTGTACAATGAAGAAGGCTTCGATGATTGTACTAATATTCTTTTCCTGCCCAAGTGTAGAAATATGAATAAATCGATTGTTGATCGTTGGACTCAGCCTGCCGTTCAAATTGAAAATATTAGTGTTTACGACATTCGGGATCACTGTATATTCAGCCCGGCCAGAAAATGCCTGGACCGCTTCGCCCAATACATTTGAAACCACCGTGAGTGCCCTGGCCTTTTTAAACAGGTATTTCCGAAAAAGTATTTGCCAGGGGCCGAGACTGCGCCAACCAGGTCTTGCTTTCGGAAGGTATCCACTCCAGTGCTCAGAAATCATGAAGTTTACGCGGTATTTATTTTTCATCCAAAGTGCACCGAGACCGGCATGGGAAGCAATATGCAGATGGATGAAAGGCGGAATTGTATGATCAGCCAGGTATTGAGTAATTGCTTGCCTGATGATCTTATAATATTGCTGAAGGGATATTAATTTATCTACGGGCTTGATACCGGTATGTTTGGGCTTGTAATAATAAATTCTTTCTTCGAGGCCATCCACCCGGTTGCTCGTTTCCCTTGTGAGATCTTCCGTTATCTTACCTTCCCCATCTTTTTTTATATAAATCACCGTCACATCATAAAAGAGAGAGACCGCCTCTGCATGGCGCTGAATAAAGTCACCCTCGAAGGGCGCTAGTTTGTTGGGATACCAACCCGTAAGCCATAAAACTTTTCGTTGCGTCCGCATGCTGTTATTTATTTGGCAAGTATCATCATGGAGTAGTTACCCCAGGCCTTTGCACTCAAATTTTTGTTAATTGAAAATGAAAAATTTCTCAAGATCTTCTTTAGTTTGTCTTTTGCAGTTTTCGCAGGCATCGTATCCAGGTGGGGCTTCGTATAAACCCAGTCAATGATTTCAAAATTCGAATCCGTCAACATCCATTCTACCATTTCTTTCGTGAAATAATGCAGGTGGCCGACCGCTTTTCTCTGCTGCAGCATTATATGCGGCTTCAGAATTGAGCGTACGGAAAGATCCAGGGGAATATGGAAAACAAAGTGATTAGCCCGTGGTTTGATTTTGCTTAGGAAACTGTAAAAGTCAGGCACATGCTCCAACACATCGATAACGAGTAGCAGATCAGTATGCAAATTTTTCACCAAGAAATCTTCGTTGAAAAATTGGGTCGATACCGATTCGTTTTCCCGCGCTAAATTAATTGCCGCAGACGAAATATCATAGCCCCTGGCGGAAACAGGGGATGTAAATTTATCATTTAGTTTCCGAAGTATTTCACCAGAGCCACATCCCAGGTCAATAATTTCTTTCGGCGGAATATTATTTTTTTGCAGGAGTTCGAAAATAACCGCGGCCTTCCAGGCGGCATCCTGCCTTCCCCATCCCGGATTGTTAGCGAGGTATGTGCCATTATGATATATTTCTTCAAACTTATTTGTCATCGCTCCTGTTGAACAGTAT
>JBBQSI010000528.1:0-2448 GCA_038213975.1 Chitinophagales bacterium | reverse complement strand
TTAATTAACATTTTCCCGACATCTTTTTTAGGATAAAGGCATAATAGTTGAAACCGCTTGAAATCAAATCCACCACTGATGGTCGGTTCCAACGCTAGAAATGCTATGAAAATGACATTGGACTTAATTCTCATTGTTGATAGTCATGAGAAAAACTCAAGAGGTTATAAAAATATTATGTTGGCTTCCCGCAGGGTTGGAAGAGTGGTTGAAAAAACAAGCGGCAGAGAAGCTTTGGAGTTTTTAGAGGAGTTGAAGCGGATGCAAGGTAAATTACCAGACATGGTGTTTGTCAGCACATCGCTACCAGACATGCAATGCTGGGATTTTCTCGATACTTACCAGAAAAATTTTGGCGAATTGAGAGATAATTCCATTGTAATGCTCACTGCCACAAGTGATGTGAAAAACTTGATAAAGAGTGCAGTTCACCCCGAAGTTCAGGATTTTCTTATACACCCTATTATGGACAGTGAAGTGGAACGTGTGATGAATGATTTCGCTTATCATCAACGATACCAACTACACAGCATTCAGCGGCAGGCGGGTTAAATCATTATCCCAACCGCAATAAGGGCATAAGGTCCGAAAAGCGTTCTTTGGACAATCGCAGATTTACTGGGCGTCAGACCAATTTTGCGGTTTTGTTTTCCACGGCTATTCATCATCAATGGTCAACTCTACATGTTTGTAGCGCACGGCTTGTTTGGAAGGTACAATTCGATTGCCCTTACGCGTTGCGAAGGCATATGTAATTTGTGCTCCGAAAAAGAATATTATTGAAGTGAAGAACACCCAAATAAGGAGCACAACTACAGCTCCCGCTGCTTCGTAAATAGCCGGTGCTCCACTCTGAGAGATGTAGAAACCTATGCCATAACGTCCTAACGCGAAAAGTATCGCTGTGGTTCCCGCTCCCACCCAGGTGTCTTTCCATTTGAGCCGAACATCGGGTAGAAAACGGAATAACATGGCCACCAAAATGGTGGTAACAATTAATTGAAATATCCATGTGGTGACCTCAATGGCAAAATCGTCCAGCCCCGGAGTCCATTGAACGATATAATCCACGAACGCCCCGATTAAAGCGTTTGCGATAAGCGAAATAATCAAAACCAGCGATATACCAAGAATGATTACAAAAGAAATCGCACGTATTTTGAAAAATTCCAAAGCACCGATCCGTGGTTTGCTTTTTACCCTAAAAATGAGATTCAACGACTTTTGAGTGGTTGCAAATACAGTTGTAGCGGTAAATACAAGAATAAGAACATTGATCATCGTTCGAAAAAATGTAGCCTGCAAAAGCCCACTGTTATTTACACTTTCCCGAATTTGATCTATTCCTTCCCTTCCCATTACCTGGCTCAATTCACTGTAAAGTGCTGCCTGAACTTTCGGTTCCCCTAAAAAGAAGCCTGAGGTATTGATGATGAGAATTAGTATGGGGGGAATTGAAAAAATCGCATAATAAGAAAGCGCCGCTGCCAAAGTAATCGTCTGATCGTCTCCGAACTTATCAAAAAAATTCTCGAGCGTTGATTTGATACGCTTCCATTCAACCATCCTGAATATGCTTCTTTAATCCTTTGCAACAAAGAACGCCTTTATTTTGCTGCCTGAGACTTGCCTTCAACGGCTTTTTTCGGAGCTCCGGTTAGTTGTTTCAACACCTGCCCCAGATCCACAGATTCCTGACAAGTAACCAGGTTTCCATCAAAGCATATGAAATCCCTGCTCCACTTACAACCAGCATTTTCAACATCCGTCTTAATGGGTTCAGGCGAAGTAACCTTGTGATTTTTGATGGAAGGCGATTCCAATAGAACCTGAACGGCGTAGTTTTCGGCTATGAGTATTTTTTTTTGACTTAAAAATGAACGGACAAATGCAACACTCCTGCGGTCAGATCTTAATTTCAGAGCGCTCGCCATACCTCCTGGAATAACAAGACCATCAAATCCTTCTGAATCTTTCGGAGTCGACTCATTTACAGTAAGCATATCACCCCAATTATCACGATTCCATGTACGGATGTGGTCACCTTTTGGACTGATGACGATAACTTCCT
This sequence comes from Chitinophagales bacterium, assembly GCA_038213975.1. Classification (GTDB taxonomy): domain Bacteria; phylum Bacteroidota; class Bacteroidia; order Chitinophagales; family Chitinophagaceae; genus Ginsengibacter. The sequence goes on along the minus strand of JBBQSI010000528.1, from coordinate 377 downwards.
GATTGTGATTCAGAAAGTACCGGATCGCCAAAGTTGCGGATAAAAGTTCAGACCCATTTTCCAGCAACAACGCGAACTTTAAACTCTTCTTACCTTTTGCAGCCATAGTGAAACTTTGTTTGCACCTATGAGCAAAATGCCTACCAAAAAAAAATCTTACATGCCGGAATTCTATGGAAAACATGCGCAAGGATTTCAACATCAATATTCAAAATCATACTGCTACCGAAGGTTGACTAAACAATTCATGCCAATAGCGGTAAATCCAACCAACGGTAGCTTGCAGATAGAAACCAATACAACTGATGAAAGGATGGACAATACCACAGATCAAAAACTCCAGGATACATGAATATTCTGATTGTATATGATTTACA
>JBBQSI010000527.1:0-2448 GCA_038213975.1 Chitinophagales bacterium | reverse complement strand
AGGGTTTTCATACTAACCACTGTCTTTTTCACATTCGGAACTTCGATACCAATCGTTCCTTTTCCGGGAATCGGGGCAATGATACGAATGCCAAGCGCAGCGAGACTCAAGGCTATATCATCTTCGAGGTTCTTGATCCTTGAAATACGTACGCCCGCGGCTGGTACAATTTCATAAAGTGTTACAGTTGGACCTACCGTTGCACTGATCTTCTGAATATGAATATCATAATTCTTAAGCGTATTAATAATCTGGTTTTTGTTTGCTTCCAGTTCTGTTGGATCCTGGATAATTTTTTCGCTGCCGTGCGTTTCCAGCAAATCGATGGAGGGATACTTATAATCGCGCAGATCAAGGGTTGGTTCATAAGGCGCGAGCTCAGGCAGTTTGGCAGTTTCATTCTCCGCTTCTTCTGGCTCTGGTTGAACGTCACGAATTTCCAGCGGAATCAATTCAGGTGCCGCTCCCTTTTTTATCGTTACTGGAACTTCTTCTACTGGTTGATGGTCTGCTTGCTCCTCCAGCATTTTCCCTAAGGATTCGTTGATTGTTTCTGCCTGAAAATCCTGATCCATCATTCGCTCACTAATCGTAAACTCTATTGGAGAATCTTCTATGGAATTAAGCGGCATAGTGAGCACACCCTCTCCATTTTTCAGTTGATTTTTTTTTGCACGCGCAAGTTTAGAAGGAACTACTTCTTCTTCAATAAGAGGTTCATCTGAAGCAATAGAATGCGCAACAGGGTCATTTTTCCGGGCAGCAGGAAAATTAAATTCAGGATTAACTCGCCAAATAAAATAAGCTATCCCCGACACGATAATGAGCGCCCATGTTCCGAAATTTCCAAGAAATCGGCTTAGCCAGTTACTTACAAGATTTCCAACAGCGCCACCCCAGGGAAACTGGCTGGAGGAAAATATAAATGCAGTGGTAACACTAAAGAAGAGTAACCCCACAAATACATAGCGGAGGTTTCTCCAGGTAGAAAACACTTTTTTGCCGGTTAGAAAGTTTATTCCAATCACAAAAAACAGCGAACAAAAAAGGAAGGAAGCGATCCCGAAGGAATTGAAAAAAAATTGGTGCGAAATATATGCACCTAAATTTCCAAGAAGATTTTCTGTATTGATTTCATTGGCTGGCAACAGGATGGATGCGCCTTTAAAAACTTTGTCCTGGTCTTCGCGCCAGGTAAATAGGTATGAAGCAAATGCGATAAAAAGAAACAAACTAATTAAAAGCAGCACAGTTCCGGCAATTTTATGCGTGCGTTCGTCTTTCACAAGTTCTTTAACACTCACCTGCTCCACCTTTTCTGCTTTCAATTTATCCGGATCAGGCGACTGGCGCTTAGTAGATTTCAAACGGTTTGCCATGGCTGCAAAGATAGGTAGTGTTCTGTTAATGTAATCGAGAAGGCAAGATGCGTGGGTTTAACCGCATCAACCCGGCAATACACAGGTTCGTTTCACCTTAAAATACAACGCAAAAACAGGAGCTTTAATGTTCCGTGATGTTGATTTTTCGGTGATAACAAAAAATTGTACTTTACAAAATCATAACTATCAAGGGATGAATATATTATCCGTAAGGTGATGAGAACCAAAACTTCCCATTCTTCCTTTTCTTTCAAACAAACTTACCATCAACGGAGGTCCGTTTTATGCACGGTCGTTTTTCTGTTAAGTACCGCCTTTGCAGGTTCTGCACAATATATCGACAGTTCAATTATTGAAGTAACCAGGATACGGTTTTTCAAACAAATGTTTTCGGAAGCGGGACTTGCAATTTCCCCTCGCGAGATTTCAACCAAAGACGTGCTGAACCTCGATTACAAAAAGGATTTATTGAAAAAATACCAGGTTTCTCTACCCGGTGAAATTGTTGAGAATAGTGCTATGATACGCTTTACCGTTGCAAATGCTTCGGATACGCTCGAGAAACTGTATTTTCTTCCAGGCTTCTATACCCGAAAGATGTCCGTATTTACAGCAGATTACAACAATGTTACGGGTACCATCACACGTATTCACGATAGCCTGACGCGCAGTGAACGGTACAGGGGAGCACGGATTCTTACCATCAATGCCCGGGATACCGCCGTTTTTTTTATACAGATGCAAATGCTGCGCACTAGCAGTAACAATTTCTATCCGCGGCTGATTGAAATCGATTATCTGCGACAATGGTTGCAATGGAAAAAGTCGGAAGACTACCCGCAGGATCTTGTAACCTATATTGCCTCGGGAATACTGCTGCTGATGATCTTCTATTCACTGGCAGTTTATATGCAAAATCGTAATCGCGAGTTTATCTATTATTCCGCCTACGCTTTCTGTACGTTTATACTTTTGTTTTTTAAATCTTTACTCAACACCGAATATTCCCATTTCAATTTTTTCTTTGAAGAATACCTCGATTTTATGGTAATGGTTTCAGGTATTT
>JBBQSI010000526.1:0-2471 GCA_038213975.1 Chitinophagales bacterium | reverse complement strand
TAGATCGTTTGATTAGACTGTTGATCAATTATGCGGCGCGTAGAATGAAATTGTTGGATGACAATGTCAGTTATTAACCTGGAATAAGCATCTTCAGAATTTTTGAAAGCAGCTAATTCCCGGCGGTGAAAAGCAAACTCTCCGGAATTATATGTCTGGTCTTTTTCAGAAATTGTTTTCCCCAATTCATCCCTGAGCACCGGAATAATTGTTTTATCAAATTTTACGTCCTTATAAAAATCCGTGGATTTACCGAAGTGTGCTGAAATCCTCCGGACCCCGGCTTCATGAAAATGCCCGGCAAATAAACGGGATGCTTTTACCGGCTTACCCTCATATGATAAGTAACTTAAACAATCAGCAGCTAATTCTTCACTGGTAAGCGGCTGGGTATTGAAGGGATTGAGGCTGATGCTCCAGGTGCCGGTAGAAATAAGCGTGAATGGTTCAGTGCTTTGCAGTAAGTAGGGTATTAAAGCAGCAGAACTATCATGCAGGCCGATGCCGCAAACAAACGCTCCTTTTTTACTTTCTAATTTCGCCGCGTGATCGCTCGAAACAATTGGAGCGAGTTTTTTCCCAACACCTTCTTGCGAAACCCATTCGTGATAATCATTGGTATCAAAGTTCCAGAGATTGGTATGCGAACCCAGACTGGTCATATCCGAAAAGTATTGACCGGTGATAAGACTGCTGAGATATTGAGGTAAATGAAGGGCACAGGATATTTTTCCAAAGGTCTCTGGCATCAATCGTTTCAGGCGATATAGCTGCATGCCGGAATTCAGGCTCCCGAGCACGGGCGAAGCTGTCTCGCGGGCAAAAGATTTTTCACCGCCATATTTATTATAAAAGTCTTGCTGAATTTCTGCCGGGTATGGTTTGAGATAATTATATAAAGGAGTCACCGGCCGGCCTTGCTTATCAATATTGACAAAGCTGGCGCCATAAGCGGAAAAATTAATCGCTTTCAAATGCGCGCCGGCATCCTTTTGAATTCTTGCAATGGATTCGCTGACGAAAGTGTTGAGCGCCATTAAGTCTTCACATGTATCTCCATCTTCATCGGAGATCTCTTCGAAAGTGCTCGTTTCCTCAGAGGTGAAATGATAGTCGCGGTCAAGCAGGAAGACTTTTTTATTGGTCTTCCCTACATCAATAATGGCAATGACGTCCTTTTCTAAACTCATAGCCCGGTGGAAACGGCTAATAAGCCTCGTTCTTTAATAAGGTGCTCGCGGATTTTTTCACTTCTGAAAAGCGATAAGGGATCGAGGGCTCCGCCACCTTTCAATCTTGCTTCAGCCACTAATGGCCGGACATCCGTGCGGAAGGCATGCTGCAAAATTTCCTGGCAGGTAACAACATCATTTCCCTCTTGTGCCTCTTTCAATTTTTTTCTGTCAACTAACAATGCCTGAGCATAAGAGATCATGATGGCTTCCACCGATTGCAACAGATCTTCCAGCGGATCTTTTACATTGTGCGAAGCATCGATCATCCACCCGAGATCCTCAGCGTGATGCATGTCCTGCTCGTCCATGCCCGCCACCAGCTCATTAAAGATCAGGAAGAGCTGGTAAGGTTTTATACTGCCAACCGTCAGGTCATCGTCCCCATATTTTGAATCGTTAAAATGGAAACCGCCCAATTTTTGTTCCATCAGCAGAAGTGAAACTATCTGCTCGATGTTCGCATTTGGTAAATGATGGCCGAGATCCACCAGCGTGTATGCCTTTTCCCCAAGCTTTGTAGCAAATAACAATGACTGTCCCCAATCGCCGACAGTCGTTGAATAAAAATTAGGTTCAAAGGCTTTGTACTCTACGAACATTTTCCAGTCAGCCGGCAGCGCCGCGTGCACTTCCTTCAGGCTCTCCAGTGTGTTCTGAAATGCCCTCCTGAAATTTAGCTGGCCCGGGTAGCTGCTCCCATCACTCAACCAGACGGTCTATGATTTGGACCCAAGCTCTTTCCCATTATTAATTACCTCGATGTTATGGTCGATCGCCTGCTTGCGCACCTTTTTGTCAACATGCTGCATTGAGCCAAACTTGTAACTGTGAGCCTGCTCCTTTTGATCCTGAAAAGTATTAGAGTTCATGGCATCGAACCGAATTCCATGTTGGGCGGCCAGTGTTTTGATGTCCGCCGGATTTTCCGGGATGTCCCAGGGGATATGCAGCGATATTGCACCGCTTGATTTGTTTAAAGCATGCAACAATCCAATGTCCTCAATTTTTTCTTCTAAAGTTCGTGGTTCGCCGCCACCGGGAAATCTGCCGAAACGTGTACCGCCTGTACCGAGCGCCCAGGAAGGTATGGCAATCTGGAATGCTACGAGTTTTTGAATAACTCCTGCCATATCTTCCAGTTCCCTTGATAAAATGGAAATCTTTTGTTGATGGTTGACTCGAATTTGGTCATTGTAATTCTGGATCACTGAAGAACTTATAAACATATATAAATAT
>JBBQSI010000525.1:0-2474 GCA_038213975.1 Chitinophagales bacterium | reverse complement strand
ATTGCAAAGCCGAACCGGGTGACCTTGTTCTGATCCTCGCCGGCCGGGAAGAGCGCACGCGGAAAGCCATTAGCGAGCTGCGTCTGTTCATGGGCGAAAGGTTAGGATTTCGAAAGCCGGAAGAATTCAAATTGCTTTGGGTGACAGACTTTCCACTGTTTGAATATGACGAAGAAGGCAATCGGTGGGTGGCACGGCATCATCCGTTTACCTCGCCAAAACCTTCAGATATAGAAGTGATGATCAACAACAACCCTTCGATTGAAAATGCAGAAAAGTATCTTGAACATCCCTACTCAAAAATCAAAGCGAATGCCTATGATATGGTGTTAAATGGTAACGAAATTGGCGGCGGTTCCATCAGGATCTATCAAAGAGAATTGCAAGAGAAAATGTTTGCTGCCCTGGGCATGAGCGACGAAGAAGCTAAGCACAAGTTTGGATTCCTTCTCGGCGCTTTTGAATACGGTGCACCTCCGCACGGTGGGATTGCTTTTGGTTTTGACCGGCTCTGTGCAATTCTTGGGGGCAGCGAATCTATACGCGACTACATTGCTTTCCCAAAAAATAACAGCGGCCGCGACGTAATGATTGATGCTCCTTCGACAATTGATAATAAACAATTAAAGGAACTGCAGATCGACTTAAAGGCGTCGGAATAAAAGAGGAAACTGCCAGCGACTGAGGGCTCCGAAATGGTAAAAGCTTCCGATAAATTTTGAGCGTAGTAGGCATTCGGTTCGCTAACTATTGCTCAACCCGCAACTTCCTTTGACGCAATACTTTCCGGACATTTTACATTCTTACCCTAACGTTTTTTTACCAGGAAAAACTACCTTTTGTAAATAAAAATGGGAAACTTTTCGCTTCCCATTTCTATCATTATAAACAAAGCTGTTATTATTATTCGGTCAGGCCAAGTACTTTTTTCACCTGGTTGTAGTCGTTCCAGTCCGTTTGTTTCATCTTCCCTGCCATGCTGCCGGGAATAAAGACATACCTGTATTGTAGATACTTGTCAGCGCCGATGGTAGCCGTGCTGGCATTCACATCAGAGTAAAGGAAAATGCTGTTTAGCAAAAAAGTAGGTGAAATGCTGATACTCGTATAAACATCGAAATATGGCAATGGAGCAACAGCAGGATTAGCCGCAGTACCCAGGTTGATGTAGACTTTCATCTCCCCCTTTTCAAGTATTTCTGCAGTTAATGTAGGTGCATCTATTGTGGCAAACCAGCCGACAGTATCAATCACGGCCCCTGTTTTAATTGTGTCTGCATCATAAGTCACATCTGTCCAGGGAGAGTAGATAACATTAGCGGATCCCGGCTCACCCTGCGGGCCTTGTGGACCTGCGGGACCTTGTGCACCGGCAGCTCCGGGATCTCCCTGGTCACCTGTATCTCCCTTCTTACAACTTGAAAATAAAACAGTGCTGCACAGGAGTAGCGTTAAAATCTTGGAAAGCGTACGATTCATAATTTTGGTTTTGGTAAATGAAATTGGTTTTTGCAAATCAAACGGTACAGTTATAATGTTTTGGTTTTTCAAATCTAATTGATAAAGTGTATAATTCAAAAAATTAATAGAAAGTCTCTACGCTCAAAATGCCCGCGGAGACAGCGCCCGTATAAAATCGGGCAGAGAATATTTTCGCAAACCCGCCGTCCAGCAATACCTGAACAATGCTGCCATAATCGCTCCTATCAAAAAACCGAGCAGTGCGCCCGCCGTTACATCCAGCGGAAAGTGCTTACCGACATACACCTGCGCATAGCAAATCAACAGGCACCACGGCCATACCCAATACCAGCGCTTCCGGTAAGTATCTGCGATCGTAAGGAACCAAAACGTAGCCAACCCAAAATGATTGGTAGCATGGTTGGATGGGAAAGAATAAAGACCGCCGCAGTCTATCACTTCGCGGACATACTTTGACATGGCGGGATCCGCACAAGGCCTCAGCCTTTCAAAAAGAATTTTAAACTGGGAAGATGTATTGTCAGTTATCACAAATGTCAGCAGGCTGAAAAGAATAAAGATCCAGGCCCGGCTGCCGGCTTTTTTGATAAAAGAAATAACGACAATTATATACAACGGTATCCAGGTGGAAGGATTACGAACCGCAACCATCAAATGGTCCCAAAAGACGGCCTGGGCATCATGATTGATCAGGATAAAAAAGATCTCGTCTATTTTTTGCAGTGCATTCAAGGCTGAAAAAACTTTTTTTGCAAATTACCCTCGTAGTGCTTAATGTATGTTAGCGAATAGTTATGCAATTATCAAATTAACTAATTGCATAAAACACCGACATTAGCAAAGTTGAGATACCTCTGTCGGGGTTGCAAAGATTCGAAGAAATCTAGCATCTGTCTTTCGCCGGTATTTATCTTAAAAATGTATGGCTGCGAAGAAAACTTCTGCTAATTTGAATTTGTGTCATTAAGATTAATAAGCTTCCTCGTAATTCA
>JBBQSI010000524.1:0-2493 GCA_038213975.1 Chitinophagales bacterium | reverse complement strand
ATTCAATAGCCCTCAGTACGAAACCTGAGTACACAGCTATCTATTTGCTATAGTAACTACCACAACCCGTCCTCCATCTTCCGCCGAAAGCAGTAATCTCTTGCCATCTGTTATATCTACCATTGTACCCATCCCGATTTCTTTATCATTCGTAAGGTCTTTTAAAGTAGGCAGCTTTTGATTCACCAATACCCATTTGTTGTTGTGATAAGTAAAGTAGCCTACCGGCACTTTTTGTTCCGTCGTCAGCTTTTCATTTCGAACAATATTCCTGTTTACATGCCAATTGAATAAGTACTGATTATTATAGACCATAAGGCGATGATTTTCCGGCTTCCAAACTGTAGGTTTAAATTCATAGTATAAATCAAGCACCGGCAGTGAGCCCCTGATATGCGTGCCGCAAAACGGGCATTTAGGAGAAGAAGTATTATCAAATACAAACCATTTTTGATTGCAGTCCTTGTTGCTGCACGGTTGCATCAGGTCGGTTGTTTTTAGTAAAGCTTGCTCCCATGTATCGGCATTGGGACGATGATTTGGTTCATGCAGCCCGGTAATAAAAGCTGCATCAAATAAAACTTTCAGGTAAGGCCCGGTGATGCTATAAGGCAGTTTGGTAACATCTGCCCAGGGCAGTGCCCATTTTGAAACCTGGTTGAGCTTCGGACGGTTTGACTTGTCAGTTGGATGCTCAATGAACAACGCTTTCTTGCCCATGGACAGCAGGTCGTCTTCTTCTGTATCCATCGAATTGATCTTGCCGCCTTTCAGCGGATGACGATACAGAAGGTACATATAAATCATCACTGCAAGTGCATGCAGGTCGGTAGTGCGGTTAGCGTGTTTGCGAAGAGGATCACGCAACTCCAGGTTCTTTGTAGCAAGTACTTCAGGTGCAATAAAATCGGCAGTGCCTATCACATCAGGCGGGTATAAACCAGGTACTACCAGTCCATCGATATCAATGATGGTAGCCCCTTTACTTACCGGGTCAACCAGTACATTTTTATACGACAAGTCAGAGTGTGCCAATCCTGCTGCATGCAGGCGTTTAACACCCCGGGATATTTTTACACAGATCTGGAAATAGCTCAGCCAATTGCCAAGTTCGATTTCATCAAGTCTCAATGAAAAACTTTTGTTTCTAAACTTGGCTGAGGCAAACCATAGTCCCTGTTTTTCTTTTCCCTTTATTCCATCGCTGGCAGCATACCCTTTTTTAAAGAAAAAATTTTTGTTATACGCCGGAACAACTAATCCTACCCGGCCATCCGCTTCTACCATATCGGTGGGCCAGCAATAGAGGTCTTTGTAGTACTCTCCGCCTTCACGGTTAAAAAACGAATCATAATATTGGGTAACCAGTTTCTTTAGTCGTTCCCTTGAATTATAGTCCTGCTTATCGCGGTAAAAGGCCACTACATACGACTTGTCCGGGCCAAAATAAACATCCTTCATTCCACCCCGCATCGGCTCACCATTATCAACGTATTGATAAGCCTTCCCCGCATTAATAATTGATAACGCCGACCTTATAGTTGTACGTGGTGTATTGGAAAAGCGGTTCAATTGATTCACTAACTATTTATTTATTTTTCAGACTGCATTCTACTAACGTCGCTCCGGTGTCACTGCCTTGTACAACTTTCTGTAAGTCCAGCAACTTGTAAAAACTGCGTATAAGAAATGCCGTTAAAACACTATCGCAAGCGTTCTGTCATCATGATTGCCTACACTCCAGAAATCCATCCAGCCCGAAAATTGCTCTATTATTTTCTCATTATCTACAGTTAACTCTACTTTCGAGCCATCTTCGTTTTTTCCATCAAGGTCTTCAAAAAAACCATTCCACTTTTTGATATCCGGCAAAGCAGACTCTACCACAAACTTGGGATCATAAATGCCATCCGACATCAGCACCAAAAAAGAAAAATCTTCTGCCAGCTTAAAACCGAACCGCGTAGCAAATTTAACACTAGTGAAAATCTCGGGCATGCTAATAAACCTCGTTCCACCGCCAAATTCACCTACATCAATCCAGTTAAGCTGTGTAACTTTCGTCTGCTCCTTATTCAGGAACGCCATTGGGCAGTCGCCAACGCCAAAAGAAAGCAGGGCATAACCCGCCTTGTATTTTTTGAATAGAACAAAAACGAGGGTTGAGCTAATATCCTTTAAACGAACACCTTCTTTTGCTGCAAACCCTTCCAGCTTTTTATGCACAGTAAATACCGCTTTGCCTAAGATCTCATACACGAAGAGGTTCAGTTCCTTTAGCGGTTCTCCACCAACGTTATCGACGTATTGCTGAAGCAAATCATCAAACCTTGTCATGCGATCAACAGAGGATTGTTCTGAAAAAAAATCAACAATTCCATTGCAGGCAATTACAGACCCATGACGTGAAAGCTTTGCGCTGCCGGCACCATCGCTTATAGCCACAATGCTCCAGCCGTTTGGCAAATCCTTAGCAGCAAAATCATCTTCGCG
>JBBQSI010000523.1:0-2498 GCA_038213975.1 Chitinophagales bacterium | reverse complement strand
CAGATGAAAGAGGATGTTATGCGGTGAATACATGGGAGGATTTTCCAACTATTGATGATGCTATTGACTACGCACTTGATGGGGCTTGTCTGTAGCCTTGCGCCTTACACTTAGTATTGATGCTATAAGATGGCGTAAGCTAAATTTTTTTTTATTGATAACCACTATGTTGCAATTATACATTGTCGATTGTCGTTAGAACAATCGGAGTTACGAATTTTTATAATATGTCTGGAATTGCCCCACTGATTTATGTCTCAAAGCCTTTCTTTTCCGGATGTTCTGCCTTCGCCGGCTTTTTATCGAGCAGGACGATTTCATTTGCTACCACTTCGCAAACATACCTTGTTTCACCCATTGCATCTGTATAGCTGCGGTGTTTCAACCGCCCCTGTAGAAAGAGGAGGCTACCCTTCCTTACATATTGCCGGGTAAACGCAGCTAGCCATCGCCATACCACTACGGAATGCCATTCCGTATGCGTCTTGACGCTTCCGTCCTTAAGTTTAAAGTGCTCAGTGGTGGCCAGGCTAAATTTCGCGACCGGTGTACCATCTTCCAGTTCATGATAATCCGGCGGCCCGCCACAGTTGCCTAATAAAATAACCAGGTTTCGCCCTTTCATTCCGCTTACATGTATTGTTTCCAAATGCTACTACCACAAAATTTCCTCGTTTTTAAACAGGTCATCAAACGGGCTCACAATATTTACCAGCTTCTGTTTACTCACGTGGAGATAGCGTTCCGTCGTTTTCAGGCTGAAGTGCCCCAGCAGGTCTTTGATGTATTTTATATCGGTGCCCTTATCCAGGAGGTGGGTGGCAAAGCTATGCCGCAGGCTGTGCACACCAACGTTCTTACTGATCCGGGCTTTTGCTTTAGCATTCGAAAAAATCTGCTGCACTGTCCGGGTGGGATATGCCCCGCCCGTCTGCTCCGACTCAAATAAATAAACTACCGGCCGGGGCCGGTACTCGAGCAGATATCTGCGCAAAATGTCCAGCAGAACCGGGCTTAGGTTTACATACCTGTCTTTCTTGCCTTTTGCTCTTTCGATAAATATTTGCATGCGGCGGCTGTCAATATCGGCGATCTTGAGGTTTACGATCTCGCTGACTCTTAGCCCGGCGCTGTAAGCCGTAAAGAGCATGGCCTTATGTTTCTTATTGCCCAGGGCGTTGAATAAATTTGTGAGCTCGGTTTCATTTAGCAGCTTCGGCAAGATCAGCGGCCTTTTGGCGCGTGGGATTTCCCAAAAAAACTTCTCTTGTTTCAAAACCTGTTCGTAATAAAACTTTAAAGCATTTACCCTGCTGTGTAAAGTATTTTCTTTCAGGTGCAGTGCTTCAAAACAGTATTGCAGGTAACGCCGGATCCGCTCAGTAGTGAAACTTTGTGCATTCGTTGTTTTAATCGCCTGCAGAAACTGGCTGAACTCATTGGTATAAGTTTTTATAGTAGAGGGGCTATAGCTTTTTAAGATCAAAAGCTGCCGGAAATTATCGAGGGCCATTTTATTTTCTTCGCTCAGACAAAGCTGCGGGGACTGGCGTGATACAACACGGCTCTTTCCCACGGAATAAGCTGCTGTAATATCAGGGACGGCTGTCGGCAAATTTTTGTTTTCTGGCAGCGCGGGGCTAATTTTTTTCTTATCGGTTAAGTACTTTCTTAACTCCGAATTATCCAGCATAGCAACGCCTTGCATAGCCGCTGTGAGTAAGTGATAATGCCTGGCATCGCACGGGATATACCAGCATTTTTTAGTGTTACTCCACCTCGCTCCTGCTTTTTGCTGGTGATGATTGATGGTGGCATTGGGTGATGAGTATAACCCAATGCATTCTTTTCCACGATGATGAAGGGGTTTGAGTTTTACGGTATCCATTGGCTTAAGTTTGGCTTTACAAAAAAGCGTTGCTACCCTCGCTCACATGAATCAATTGACGTGGTAAAAAATATTCTTTCCTAAAACGTTTGCGGCTGAAAAATTAATACATTGATCACGAAAATTTCAGCCATTTGGAAAGAATAATCTTACAACCCTTGTCCATTTTGGCATAAATAAAAGTAATAATTTGTTTTGCAACTTCAAGGTTAATTTTTCCAGGGAATGGTGATCTATAGAATGAAATTCTATTCTCAGTAACGTCTCCGCAACAGGACGTTGCTTAGGTAGCTATTGAAGTCGAATATATTATTTCGAGGCGTATAGACCGGCTATGACGAAAACACTATAAAAGTGTGTCACCCACATTAGCCTTTCTCGCTTTATTTAAAGGGTATCGTTTTTAAAAAGAATTGACCTGCTCAAAAAATTACGGAAATAAATTTGATCAGTCCAGTTTCAGCACTGCCAGAAAAGCCTCCTGCGGCACTTCTACATTGCCGATTTGTTTCATCCGCTTCTTACCTTCCTTTTGTTTCTCTAACAATTTTCTTTTGCGGCTGATGTCACCCCCGTAGCATTTGGCAGTAACATCCTTGCGCATCGCACT
>JBBQSI010000522.1:0-2551 GCA_038213975.1 Chitinophagales bacterium | reverse complement strand
ACACGGTTTGACTGGCCAATTTGCAGCGGAGGCGACCAGTCTCTTTTCATAACCCGCAAAGCATTCGATGCAGTTGACGGCTTCAATGAGAAACTACAATTGATGGAAGACTATGATATTGTAAACAGGGCGCGGACAAATTTTAAATACAAAATTATCCCTGCCGATATGCTCATTTCTGCAAGAAAATATGAAAAAAATGGTTGGTTGAAAGTGCAGCTTGCACACTACAAAATTGTACGGATGTACCGCGCCGGCGTCAGCCAGGATGAACTGATGAAAAAGTACAGGCAGTTATTGAATTATCGCTATTGAGCTTTTATGCCGGGAAAAAGGTTCCAATCAATGTCCTCTTCATGATCAATGTCGGGTAAAGTCTCCAACGTTGCAAACGGGATACCGGCCTGTTGAAGTTCCAGGGTAGTTTCCTGCAAAAGGTCAGGCGAACTCCAGGATTTATTTTTAAAAACTCCGGCAATATTTTCGGATAGCCCTAACAGGTAGTATCCACCATCAGTCGCGGGGCCAATCACACATCGTTTGTTGTTAAGGGCTTCAAAAGCCTCCATGATGATCTTCGTCGTCAGCGTAATGCAATCGCTTCCTATTATCAAGGTGTTGTCAAACTGCCGGTCAAACAGGTATTGAAATGCCGCCTTCATCCGGTCTCCAAGGTCTTGCCCCTCTTGCAGAACTTTTTCAAAATGCTCGTTGTACCAAAGGTCATTGGTATTCAAATAATCTTCATAAAAAACGAAACGCGTGGCATTTACTCCGAGAGTGACGTCCCTGGTATGTAAGAGCAGCCGCTCGTAAATTTTTAAGGCAACATCGTTACCAAGTGTTTTTGCAAGCCGGGTCTTTACTTTACCGGGCACCGGGTTGCGCACAAAAATGATGAGGGCTTGTGACAAAATATTCAGGCTTAATTGGGAAACGGTTTCGCCAGTTTTTACATGGCAATTTCCTTCACCTTGTTCATCATTTGTACACCATGCACCAGTGCAGCTCCTCCTTTGATAGCGCCGGCTACATGCACGGCCTCCATCATCTGACCTTCGCTCCATCCCTTCTCAAAGGCATCGCTGCTGTATGCATCGATGCAGTATGGACACTGGACTGCGTGAGCAACCGCAAGAGCGATGAGCGATTTCTCTTTCGCAGACAATTCACCTTCTGCAAAGACTTCGCTATACCAGGAGAAAAACTTATCAGCGAGAGGTTTTTGATATTCACTAATATTGCCAAAACGGCCAAGATCTTTTGCGTTGTAATAATGGTTTTCCATGTAAATATTTTAGTAATATAAAAATCCTGGAGATTTACTTATAGCAACTCCAGGTGGTTTCAAGTTAAAGAATATGAATGATTTAGTGCGCAATATTCAAGAATGCGTTTCTTTTTTCCAGAAGCGATTAAGCGAACAACCCGCAGTTGGCATCGTGCTGGGAACCGGCCTCGGCGCCATCGTAGACCATACAGAGATTGCCGATACAATTGCTTACCCGGAAATTCCCGGCTTCCCACCTGCCACGGTGGAATTTCACAAGGGCCAATTGATATTCGGCAAGTTGAATGGCGTAAACGTGATAATCATGCAGGGCAGGTATCATTACTATGAAGGGTACACGATGCAACAAATTACTTTTCCGGTAAGGGTGATGAAAGAGCTCGGCATTACGAATTTATTATTAAGCAATGCAGCCGGCGGTATCAGAAAGGATTTGAAAAAGGGAAATCTTGTGCTGATTGACGATCATATTAATTTACTGCCGGAGAATCCGCTTCGCGGGCTTAACGATCCCGTATTCGGCAACCGGTTTGTAGACATGTGTGCTCCCTACAGCCAGGCACTAAACCTTAGGCTGATGGACGCAGCAAAAGCCAGGTCGATCGATTTAAAAAAAGGCGTGTACGCCTCGGTGCCAGGTCCTAATCTGGAGACGCGGGCCGAATATCGATACCTGGAAATAATCGGTGCTGAGATGGTTGGGATGAGTACGGTCCCGGAAATTATTGTAGCAAATCATATTGGCTTGCCCTGCGCTGCTGTGAGTGTAATTACAGATGAATGCGATCCCGATAACCTAAAGCCCGTCGATATTGCTGAAATAATAAAAGTCGCCGGTGAAGCAGACAATGTATTGACAGATCTTTTTGTTGAGACAATTGCAGGCCTGGATATCAGCTCGTAAAAGCGTCAATCAGGCGCATGACTTCTACCCCGTTTTGTCCATCACCCGGGTTGTAACTTTTGCCGAGAAAATATTGCACTACCTGCGCAATCATCGGTTGTTGCACGTGTTCCAGTGGTTGGAACCGCATTTCTTCCCTGCCATTACGGGTAGTCAGTTCGATCTTTTGATGATCAAAAATGGGGAAGCTCATCTTTCCTTCAGTTCCGAGTATTTCACAACTGTCTAATTCCGATTCGGAATTAACAGAAAAATTCCATTGACCCGAAAAGATTGCACCGCTTTCAAACTCGATAGTTCCGGCCACAGCATCGGTAGCTTCATAAATTGCAGACTGATTGCTCGCCAGGCCTTTT
>JBBQSI010000521.1:0-2554 GCA_038213975.1 Chitinophagales bacterium | reverse complement strand
TAAAATCTTCATAACGGGCATAGGCAATCGAGAACGCTTCTGCGAGTGATTTTACCAAATCAATCTCATCCATTGTAAGGGGATTTGAGCTTCCCACATAAAGCATTCCCTGCGTAAACGGAATAAAATGCAGATCGAGCTTTTCAGGGGGAGAAGCAGCGCCCTGGTAATTTGCGGCATTTTGAATCTGTCCCTGTTCCATCATTGATTGCGTCCAGTTGACAAATTCTTCTTTATTCCAATGCTGGTGATACACTGTTCTCTTGCGCCAATGATCCACAGCATTTGTAGTCAACCCATTTGAACCATATGGCAGACTTAACACTGCAAGAGAATGACCATCCGGGGAAGACAGGTAAACATGACTCGTTGCATTGTTTTCATCAATAATGAAAACACCGCAGCGAATAAAGGGCACACCCAGCGCAGTTAGCTCATGCCAAATAAGAGGTGTAATACGCTGCAGATCCTCAGTTGATCGCATACTGGCGATTTGTCCCCGTACTCTATCTAATGAAGCCTGCCTGGTTGCCTCTTTTGCCTGTGCTTCTGCTTTTTGCAAATCCAGAAAGCGGGTATAAGCAAGGTTAAATACTTTTGCGGCCCTCTCTAGTAAATTCTTTGACTGTTCCGATGCGGCACTGTTAGTGATAAGGACGAGTGCGCCGCCTGAGATTTTTGAATAATTATAATATAAAACATCCGGCACCAAAATTTCTCCTTCGTCATTCACCTCCACTACCACCGGTACTACTTCATATAAATACGCATACCATTCTTTCAGCATTTTATGGTTTGCAACAATGGTGTAATCATTATCAAGGCCGTGATATTTTTCCTTGTCTACCCTTGCCCTGGCAGTTTTACTCCAGTCCACAGCCACCTTACCATTTACGATCTCTTTTTTCTGGTTTTCCGGGTGGCGATAAGCGTACCATGCCTCAAATTTATCAGCCTCTTCGTCATAAATATGGATAAGAATGGATTCTAATTCCTTTTCTCCCAACAGTGCAATCTGTTCGCGTAATACAATGGTAACCTGCAACAAACCCTCTGATGAGTGCATCGCCATTGCGGATGCTCTCACTCTTTCCAACGCTGCTTCAATCTGTGCTTCCCTTGCCTGTGCTTCTGCTCTTTGCAGATCGAGGAAGCGGGTATAAGTTTGTTCAAATACCCGGGCAAACCTCGCCAGTAACCGCATGATTTCATCAGCAACCGGCTCATGCGTGGTAAATAGAAGGAAGCCCTGCCGAAAAAAAGCCGCCTGCTGAACTCTTCGCCCTTTGATTTTAGTTTCGTCAATTGGCAACTTAGCTTCTTCCTTTACAAATTGGAGCCAGTCCTTAAGATTTGTACCGGTCAGGTCAATAACAATCGTTTCTTCACTTTCTTTCCAGGCTTTATAAATTTTAGCTATGCTGGTGGGTTCGTCTATTGAAAAAAAGTATTCATGATTTCCCTGGTTTCCACTTTGATCCGTGACCCAGAGTTCAACTTTTTTACTTTCTTCATTGATGATCCCGATACTCATGCGGTCAGGGATTTTCCCCAGTAAATCAAATTGCTCAAAGAAAACTTTCGCCGTTTCAGACAATTGCTCACTTTTGTGCATGGCCATTGTCTTTGCCCTCACCCGCTCCAGTGCGGCTTCTATCTGTGCTTCTCTTGCCTGTGCTTCTGCTTTCTGCAAGTCAAGAAAGCGGATAAAAGCTTGTTCAAAAACTTTGGCGATGCGTTTCAATACATCGAAATCATTTTCAGAGAATATCTGGCGGCTCCAGCTATTAGCACCCAACAAAGAATTTTTTTCCGCTATAAAAGAAGCAGTGTAGCTATCTGCCTGAAGTATAAAATCACGTGATGATTGAGGTAATATTTCCAGGCTATTATGTTTAATTACATAGTCGAAGTATTTATTTTTTTCTTCAAAGGAATAAAGCTTGTTGAAGATATTTTCACCTGTTTCTTTTGCATGCCATACATCTAATATTATGGGATTGTTTACAAAGGCTTCTTCATCGTGGGGCAGGTTAATTTGGATAGGTGATGCTAGATCCGGAGCCGCTACTATTATAATTGCATCTTTTGAATTTTCGCT
Organism: Chitinophagales bacterium; assembly: GCA_038213975.1. Taxonomy (GTDB): domain Bacteria; phylum Bacteroidota; class Bacteroidia; order Chitinophagales; family Chitinophagaceae; genus Ginsengibacter. The sequence continues at coordinate 453 of JBBQSI010000521.1, read as the reverse complement.
AAATAAATGAATGGCAGCTCCTCCATCAAATTCTAATCCCAGGATTTTTAATTGTTGAAATAATATGGCAACAACATCTTTCAGTTCATGGGAATGGTGCATGGCCAACGAACGGCCACGAATCCTTTCCAGGGCCAATTGTATTTGCGCTTCTCTTGCCTGCGCTTCGGCTTTTTGCAGATCTTCAAACCGTTTGTAAGCATGATGAAAGGCATCAGCGAAACGTTTCAATACATGTAAGGTGCCTTCAGAGAAAGATATTTCACTAAATGTAAATATGCCTCCTGAGGGAAACATTACGCAATAATAAAAGTGCTTTACATCGGGATTACTCAATGCTTCTGTTGCAAAATCTTCCTGGAAGCCTGTATTTGCAACAGCCTTATAGTATTCAATTAGATCCATTCCTTCTAAGGTGTAACCAAAGGATTTTTGTGCCTTCCAATTGATAAA
>JBBQSI010000520.1:0-2555 GCA_038213975.1 Chitinophagales bacterium | reverse complement strand
AAAAACGCTGACTTTTAAGTTACTACCCACGAACAGGGAAGATGTTTATCGTTTATTTTCGTAATCGTCGATTTTAAAAAATTTTCTTAGATGGTAATTCCTGTAGTAGACCTGGCCGATTTCACCTCAGGTGAACCGGAGAAAAAGAAGCAATTCGTGAATGACGTCGGAAAAGCATTTGAGGGAGTTGGTTTTGTTGCCGTCAAAAACCACGGCATATCAGATAATCTCATTGCCGATTTGTACAGCCATGTTCAACAGTTCTTTTCACTTCCTTCAGAGAAAAAGAAAAAGTATGAAATTCCGGAGTTGGCGGGTCAAAGAGGCTATACATCTTTCGGAAAGGAGCATGCAAAGGGATCGGACGCCCCGGATCTAAAAGAATTCTTCCAATATGGCCAGGAAGTCCCATCAGGGCACCCGCTCAAGGTTGAATATCCGGATAACGTTGGTGTGAAAGAAGTTGACAGTTTCGATGATACCCTACATAAAGCTTACCGTGCATTTGAAGAATCAGGAAAACATCTACTACAGGCCATTGCATTGTTTCTTGGTTTAGAGGAACCTTTTTTTGACGATAAAATAAAGGAGGGCAATTCTATTGTGAGGGCAATTCATTATCCGCCTATTACAACGGAGCCGCGGTCAGCGATACGTGCGGAGCAACATGAGGACATTAACCTGATAACCTTGCTGGTAGGGGCTTCTGCCGATGGTCTTCAGATTCTCAGTAAAAAAAATGAGTGGGTGAATGTTACTTCCCTGCCAGAACAGATCGTAGTCAACGTGGGTGATATGCTGCAAAGACTCACCAATAATCGCCTAAAGAGTACTACTCACCGGGTTGTGAATCCACCGAGAGAGTTGTGGCATACTTCGAGATTTTCCATTCCTTTTTTTCTACATCCCAAGTCTGCAATGAGCCTGGCTGCTCTCAAAAGCTGCATCGATGAAAAACATCAAAAAGCCTATCAGGACATCACAGCCGGGGAATATCTTGACGAAAGGCTCAGAGAGATCGGTCTAAAAAAGTGACGAGGTTACTTTCCGTGCCGGCTATCGTATCACACTTTTCTCATGATGACCTTTTGAAATCCGCAGTGTTTATCTTCACCTAAATATTATTGTCCATCGGATGATCTTCAAAAGGCACATTCCTTTCCTAAAATCGGTGTTGCTTTATACACTCTCTGCTTTCGGAGGTCCGCAGGGTCACCTGGGCATGATGATCAAAACCTTTGTCGAAGAAAGGCGGGATGTTACCAAGCAGGAGCTGATGGAATTTATTTCCTTTTGTCAAATGCTGCCAGGTGCCACATCCACGCAAACCCTTACCCTCATTGGGTATAAGCGGGGAGGTGTTCCTCTGGCAATAGCGACTCTCTTAATCTGGATTCTACCGGCTTGTTTCTTCATGAGCGTGTTTTCCTTCCTTGTAGGTTACATGAATACCTACCATTTAAATGTAGACCTATTCCGTTTCGTACTGCCAATGGCTCTTGGTTTTATCGCCTTTGCTGCCTGGAACATGTTTAAGATCTCAATCAATAGCCCGATCACTTACATAATCATGGTCGCCGGAGCCTTCGCTACGCTATTATTATTCAAAACACCCTGGGTTTTTCCAATCCTCATAATAGCAGGCGGCATCGTTACGAACTTTAGCAGCAAAAGAATTCCTGACAAAAGGGACTTGAAGCCCCGGAAGATCAAATGGACAAATATTTGGCTATTTGTCACCATTTTCGCCGTTTTAGGCTTATTGAGTGAAACTGCCCGAAAAAATAATTGGACAAACAGGCGTGTTTATAATTTATCTGAAAACGTTTATCGCTTTGGCAGCCTGGTTTTCGGCGGCGGTGACGTATTAATGCCCATGATGTACGAGCAATACGTCGTGAGAGAGAAAACCCGTTATATCACCAAAGAAGATTTTTTGACGGGATGGGGGCTGGTGAGGGCTATCCCAGGGCCAGTTTTCTCTGTTGCTGCTTATACTGGAGGCATGGTGCTTAAGAGAGATGGTATAGAGAAACAAATTCTAGGGTGTATTATAGGATGTGTAGGAATATTTCTGCCCAGTGCACTGCTCGTATTATTTTTTTTTCCAGTTTGGCATAACCTGAAAAAATATGTCGTCATTTTCCGATCGCTGGAGGGTATAAATGCGGTCGTGGTAGGAATAATGTGGGCCGCTTTTTTATATCTCTTGAAAGATATTTCTATTGTCGACCTTAAGGCCGTCAGCTTCATGAATATCCTCGTCATCACAACTACATTTTCCTTGCTGACCTTCACAAAAACCCGTTCACCAGTTATCGTGTTTTGCTGCTTGTTACTCGGGATAGTCTTTTAAATGCGGTAGTAATTCTGCGACAAAATTTGCTGCTCCACAGGTTCGGGTACAAAATACCTGATGGATTTACCCGAAACAATCAACTCACGTATAAGCGTACTCGATATTTCTAGCAAAGGTGCGTCAGCAGTGATTATCGTTGAATCAACAAAGGTATGAACAGGAAAGCCAGGGCGCGGAAAAACGTAAATAGGATAGC
>JBBQSI010000519.1:0-2567 GCA_038213975.1 Chitinophagales bacterium | reverse complement strand
GGAAAGTAAATCCTTCATTGATTATTTTGTCAGCGCTCACTGTGGTACTCTTCAGCACCTCGGTGCTTTTCTGACCAAGCATCAACTTCAGCGCAAACTCCGGTACGTGTACCGGAATGTAAAAGTTGCCCCGCAGCGCATCGGCTATTGCCAGCGTAAGGGCTTTATTGGTGACAGGCAAACCTGCCACAGCATTATACACGCCAGTCATTCTCTCATCCTCAATTGCCTGGACGTACATGCGGCAGAGATCCTGGATGTGGATCCAGCTTACAACCTGCTTGCCCCTGCCTAAAATGCCAGCAATACCAAATAATATGGGGCGGCGAAATTCAGGGAAGGCCCCGCCGTCAGTACTGAGAACAATGCCTGTCCTTAGCTTACATAACCGCAGGCCGAAGTCTCCAGCCGGGTCTACGGACTGTTCCCATTTTACGCAGGTTTCTCCCAGGAAGGAGTTATCAGGAGGATCTGTTTCAACGAATCCCCGTCCGGCACTTCCCTTGGGATCTTCACCATAGTATCCGATGGCGGAAGCGGAGGTAAAACTCTGCACGTGGTGGGAGATTTTGCTTAATGCATCAATCAGTAAACGGCTGCTGTGGGTGCGGCTTTCAAGTATTTCCTTTTTATAATCGTCCGTCCAGCGATGATCCACCACGCCGGCACCGGCCAGGTGGATGATGTGATCAGCTCTTGCTATCGCTGACTCGTCAATCGTTTGCTTTTCTATATCCCAATTCGCATAGGAAACGCCTGCTTTTTCTGAATGCTTTTCTTTATCTCTTGTAAGAATAATTACTTCATATTTCCTGGCAGTTAAATGGGCTGTTAAATTTCGGCCGATGAGCCCCGTACCGCCACTGATGAGAACGACAGACATATATTTTATCGTAAATTAGTAGTTCTCAAATGTACAGCAATCACCAGGTGTTTCGGCACCATAATTTCCTTTAAAATTTTTATTGAAATAAAATGAAAAACATCTTAATAATATGGCTGTCCTTGCTACTCTCAACTATTACCTATGGACAGCAAATAGCCTATACGCAACCTGAGCCTGAAGACCTCAGATCTCTTGATTTTGAAATAATCGGGAAACTGGATAACAATTTCCTGATATATAAGCATATCCGAAATGACTATGCCGTAAGTATCTATGACCAGGACATGAAGTTGAAAGATCGGGTTACCTGGGATTTTCTTCCGCTCCGCACTTTGAACACTGATTTTATCTGGTATCCCGACTTCGCATACATAGTTTATCAAACCCAAAAGCGCGGTGTTTTGTACTGCATGGCTGCAAAGTTTGACGGCACAGGAAGAATTTTGGGAGATCCGATAGAGTTAGATACTACTTCGTTAAATTTTGCCGCGGACAATAAAATATACAGCACCATCTTCAGTGAAGACCGTTCGAAGATCATGATCTACAAGGTTCAAAAAAAGAATGACCGGTTCAATTTCACAACACTCCTTTTCAATGACAAATTGCAACTTCAAAACAAAACCAGGATTGAAACATCTTATGAAGAACGCAAAGACGTTTTCAGCGACTTCCTGGTAGACAACCAGGGCAATTTCGTTTTCACAAAAAGCACTAAATCATCATCACGCGATTACCTGGAAGATGCAGAACTCCTGGTAAAAACACCTGCTGCTGATAGCTTTAGCCGGCAAAGACTTACCCTGCATGACATGTACCTGGATGAAATAAAATTGAAAGTGGATAATGTGAACCACAATTATCTTGTTACCTCTTTATATTATCCTAAAAAGCGTGCAAACGTCGACGGATTATTTACTGCGGTTTACAGCAAGGACAATGACAATTTCGTATCTCAAAATTTTCTAAAGTTCAATGATTCACTGCGCTCAGTAGCGAAAGATGATGGTGCATCGCGCTTTGCACTCAATAACTTTTTTATCAAAGATATCGTGCTGAAAAAAGATGGCGGTTTCATTCTTACAGCTGAAGATTATGCAAGCCAGTCCCGGGGTTCGGCCTTTGACCGATATAATTACCTGTATGGTTCGCCTTATTATTATAATTCTTATTACCTGTATTCGCCGTCTTATTATGGATATTATGGCAGGAGTCCGTGGTCCTTCAACAATCGCGGACAAGTGCGCTACTACTACGATAATATTTTGGTAATGAATTTCGATAATACCGGCAATTTGATCTGGTCGAACGTTATCCGCAAGTCGCAATACGATGATAACTCTGATAACTACCTGTCCTACAACAGCCTGATCACTGGTGGAGAGTTGCATTTCTTTTTTAATCAACTGGAGCGACGCAACCAAATGATTAATGACCAAAGCATTTCTCCCGATGGCAAGGTGACCCGCTATCCGCCACTTCGCAATCTCGACAGGGGTTATGAATTTATGCCGCGGTATGCAAAACAAGTAAGTTCGTACCAATTGATAGTTCCATGTACTTATCGTAATTACATTTGTTTTGCAAAAATTGAATTCTAGAAGAAGTTTTGTTCAGTCAAAAAAATGACTTCGCAACTTTTTGACAAGTAACGGGCGAATCTCATAGATGAATGATACTT
>JBBQSI010000518.1:0-2573 GCA_038213975.1 Chitinophagales bacterium | reverse complement strand
TAACCAGCAAATACTAGATTATATACGATTAAAAACTTTTGACTTTTGATTTTTGAATTTCCACAAACAAACAAGAGATGAAACTAAATAAAATATTTACAATTATAAAAACACGCAACTTTAAACTTTTAAATTTTAACTTTTAAATTTTCATATCATGGCACAATTAAATTTTGGTGGAGTAACTGAAAACGTAGTAACGAGGGAAGAATTTCCGCTTTCAAAGGCGCAGGAAGTGTTGAAAGATGAAGTAGTAGCTGTGATCGGCTATGGCGTACAGGGGCCCAGCCAGGCATTAAACCAAAAAGATAATGGGATAAATGTAATTATAGGACAGCGAAAAAATTCAAAGAGTTGGGATAAGGCCGTGAAGGATGGATTTGTTCCTGGTGAATCTTTGTTTGAAATTGAAGAAGCATTGGAAAAGGGAACCATCATTTGTTATTTATTAAGTGATGCTGCGCAAATTGCATTATGGCCAACCGTAAAAAAACATCTGACACCAGGCAAGGCATTGTATTTTTCTCACGGTTTTGGAATCACCTACAATGACCAGACAGGCATTGTACCCCCAAAAGATGTAGATGTTTTTTTGGTGGCACCAAAAGGTTCAGGCACTTCTTTACGTCGCATGTTTTTACAAGGCCGCGGATTGAACAGCAGTTATGCCATCTTCCAGGATGCAACAGGAAAAGCATTTGACAGGGTTGCCGCATTAGGTATTGCGATTGGTTCAGGATATTTATTTGAAACAAATTTCAAGAAAGAAGTATACAGTGATCTTACCGGTGAAAGAGGTACGCTGATGGGCGCTATACAGGGAATTTTTGCAGCACAGTATGATGTACTGCGTGCCAAAGGGCACTCTCCTTCTGAAGCTTTTAATGAAACAGTTGAAGAACTTACACAATCACTAATGCCGTTGGTTGCGGAAAATGGAATGGATTGGATGTATGCCAATTGTTCGACTACTGCTCAACGTGGTGCGCTGGACTGGTGGAAAAAATTCAGGGATGCTACTGCTCCTGTATTTAAAGAATTGTATGAAAGTGTTGCAGAAGGTAAAGAAGCCGCCAAATCCATTGAAAGCAACAGCAAAGCGGATTACCGTGAAAAGCTGGAAGAAGAACTGAAAGAATTACGGGAAAGTGAATTGTGGCAGGCGGGCAAAACGGTGAGAAGCCTTCGTCCGGAAAATCAATCATCTGCTTCAAAAACAGAAACAGGTAAAAAACCGGCATTGGAGACGGCCAATTAAATGATGCAGGAACTTAAGTCGACATATAAATCAGTCAGTCAGCCATCAAACGCAAAAAAAACAAGTGATCTTGATTTTGAAAAGGCTGCAGAACGACTGAAAGGTGTAATTTATCATACCCCTTTATCGTATAATAAAAACCTGAGCAGGAAGTATAACTGTGATGTATACCTGAAAAGAGAAGATCTGCAGGTGGTACGCAGTTATAAACTCAGGGGTGCTTTTAATATGATGAGTTCCCTGCCAAAAGACCAGTTAAAAAATGGTGTGGTTTGTGCAAGCGCAGGAAATCATGCACAGGGATTTGCATACAGTTGTAAATTACTGGGTGTTAAAGGAGTGGTTTTTATGCCTGTGATTACGCCTTCGCAAAAAATCAACCAAACAAATATGTTTGGGGATGGAAATGTGGAGATCATTTTATCGGGTGATACTTTTGATGATTGTGCAGAAACAGCGAGGAAATACACTGCGGAAAATAAAATGACTTTCATTCCACCCTTTGATGATCATCGCATCATTGAAGGACAAGCCACTGTAGCCATAGAAATTCTTGCTAGCCAACCGGAGGTTGATTATTTATTTGTTCCTGTTGGCGGTGGCGGGTTATGTGCCGGCATGGGTAAATACTTTCAGCAAGTTTCACCAAAAACAAAGATCATCGGTGTAGAACCTGAAGGTGCTCCATCAATGAAAGCCGCTTTGGAAGCAGGATACCCTGTAGTACTAGATGAAATAGAAAGATTTGTTGATGGTGCATCTGTTAAACAGGTTGGTGAAATTACGTTTGACTATTGCCGTGAAGTATTGGATGATATGCACCTGGTTCCTGAAGGAAAAGTGTGTTCAACCATTCTCCAACTGTATAATGAAGAAGCCATCGTGGTGGAACCGGCGGGTGCTTTATCCATTACAGCTCTTGAAGATTATGCAAATGACATAAAAGGTAAAAAAGTGGTTTGCGTTATCAGTGGAAGCAACAATGATATTGACCGGATGCAGGAGATCAAAGAACGATCCCTGCAATACGAGGGATTGAAACATTACTTTTTAATCCGGTTTGCTCAACGCCCTGGTGCGTTGAAAGAATTTGTAAACCTGGTGTTGGGTCCTCACGATGATATCACCCGGTTTGAATACATGCAAAAACATAATAAAGAAACGGGGCCAGCCCTGGTTGGTATTGAATTAAAAAGCAGAAATGATTACAAATTATTGTTAGAAAACCTTCAGCGTTTTCATTTTCAATTTACTGAGTTAAAAAAAGATGATGATCTTTACGGCTATATGATCTGATAGAAAGGAAGCAGAAGTT
>JBBQSI010000517.1:0-2575 GCA_038213975.1 Chitinophagales bacterium | reverse complement strand
AAGCTTGTGCTGTTCTTCATGGCTAAAAAGCAAAACCTTTTTACGGCCTGCAAACTGCGTGTGCAGGATGTGCGACATGTCTATGTCAAAGTGCATATGGGTGATGGAAGTAGCACCACCGGTGAAAAGCATAGGAAATTTTTTCACAAAACCTGTCATCAAATGCTCCGGCCAGGTAAAATCTTTGGTGAGCTGGGGCGCATGGGAAAAAATATTAAATAGGAATATCCTCCAGGCCGCAGGGCCCTGCTGGATCATATCAATGTACTCTCCAAAAGTTTTATAATCGTCGGCTTTATTGATGGGCGTGTAGGCATCGCTCTTCACATTATTATACAACCCCACTCTTTTTTGCCCGACGATTGATTTAAAATAATCCCAGGTCCATTTGTGATAAGCAGGCCATTCTTTAGCCAGCCCGGTGATCACCAGCGGCACCTTCGGTTCGTAATATTTTTCTTTGAAATCTCTCGGACTAATTGATTCTACCCTGTCAACTTCATGCAACTGCATTTGAAACTTTTAATAACAAAACTACACCATAACTGATCATACTGGTGTAAAGGGAAGTATTCTAACGGGCTCCCTCCAGCCTGGAGCTGATAAAAACTAATAATCGTTAGTTTTACTGAAAATATACGTTTGGCAAAAATTATTCCGACTTTAAACAGCACCCGGAAAGAAAAGATCACCTATGCGGCGGCGGCCCTTTTCAGGCAAAACGGCTACAGAGCCACTTCTATGCGGGAGATTGCGGAGGCGCTTGGTGTGGAGGCGCCAAGTCTTTACAACCATATATCTTCAAAACAGGAGATGCTGGAAGCTATTTGTTTTCGCGTGGGCGATTCGTTCCTAAGCAACTTCGATCGCATAGAGAAAGATGGAAGTTCCTTTATAAAGAAGGTCGAGACCATCATCCGTTTTCATATCCGGATAATGATTGAAGACTACGACATGATGTACGTAGCCGAGCACGACTGGCGCTACTTACCTGAACCACACCATGAAGAATTCGGCAGGATGCGAAAACGATACAGGGCTAAATTTTCCGGTTTGCTGGCTGAAGGTATGAAAGGAAAAAAAATAATTCCACTTGACCCAAATGTTGCTGTGCTTACTGTCTTGTCGGCAGTAAATGGAGTTGATAGCTGGCACCGCTCCGGAAAAAAAATTGACGCAGCATCACTTGAAGAAAATATCGTCGCCCTGCTACTACGAGGGTTGGCTTCCTAATAATTAAAAAACGTTTGCTTGGCACTGCATTTTCATAAACTCAGGGTTTCGGATATACAAAAAGACACGAAGGATTGCGTAGTTATTTCATTTGAGATTCCAACGGACCTGCAGGAAACTTTCCATTATCTCCCGGGACAGAATATTACGCTGAGACACAACGACGGGGAAGAACTTCGCAGATCGTATTCTATTTGCTCGAACCCATCTGATAAAAAATTTTCTGTTGCCGTGAAGAAAGTAGACCAGGGAATATTTTCCAGTTTTGCAAATGGAAAACTTAAGAAAGGTGATGTACTGGAAGTGATGCCTCCCTCAGGTGCTTTTACGCTCTCCACAGATATCAACGTTAAGAAGCAGTATGTTTTTTTTGCTGCCGGCAGCGGCATCACCCCGATTATTTCAATCATTAAAAGCGCACTCCTCGCAGAGCCTCAAAGTCTGGTTACGCTGGTGTATGGCAACCGCAATATTTCCTCGATTATTTTTAAAGAAAAACTAGAGGGGCTAAAAGATTTACACCTGGAACGCTTTCGAATTTTCTACGTTTTGAGCCGGGAAAAAACTGAAGCTGCTATTACCACCGGCAGGATAGACCAGGAAAAATGCGAACAACTTGCCTCGGTTATTTCTTACAAGGAGATAGATGATTTTTTTATATGTGGGCCGGAAGAAATGATCTTTACTGTCAGGGATTTTCTCCTTGAAAAGAATGTTTCCGCTAAAAAAATTCATTTCGAACTGTTCACAACACCTGTTCGAAAAAAATTTTATGAGAAAAAAAACCTGTCTTCAAAAAGCGGTTCTGCGAGCGAAGTGACCGTAAAACTTGACGGAAGAAGTTTCAATTTTAGCCTGGAGAGAGATAGCAATAATATCCTCGATGCAGCACTCGCAGTTGGCGCAGACGTGCCCTACTCCTGCAAGGGCGGCGTATGCACTACCTGTAAGTCAAGGCTGGTGGAAGGCAAGATTGAGATGGAAACAAATTACGGGCTGGAACCCGATGAAGTAGCTGCCGGATTTATCCTTACTTGCCAGTCGCATCCAAGGAGTGAGAAAGTAGTGATCGATTTTGACGTAAAATCATGAGAACACATTTAACTAACGCTTGTTAGTTTTGCAAAAGGTTAATTGTAAATTTGAAACTATGCCAACCGGAAATCCAGAAAATGTTTTTGCTGAAAAAATTGCTGCCGAGGTAAAGATCGAGCCGAAAGACTGGATGCCCGATGATTATCGCAAGACACTCATCAGGCAGATCAGCCAGCACGCCCACAGCGAAATTGTGGGTATGCTTCCTGAAGGAAACTGGATTACCAGGGCTCCTTCCTTGCGACGC
>JBBQSI010000516.1:0-2587 GCA_038213975.1 Chitinophagales bacterium | reverse complement strand
ATTTGATCAAAATTAGCGAATTATCTTTAAAGATATATTTAAGCCGGATGGACAATGCGTGGAATAACATCTTGGGATTGGCGTTTCTTTCGACGTAAAATGAAGCCTTGTCAAGTTCATTTACAATCGCTTCCATCGCATCAGCATTACACACGTTGTTTAATCGTTTGGCAAAATCCGTTTCATTTTCAGCTGTTTGAAGGGCAGCGTCATCATCTGTGAAACGGAGTTTCAACGCCTGCTGAAGCAGGTGAATGAAATATTTCAAAAATTGCTTCTGTTTTTCGCGTCCCAGGCGGCTGATCTCATCGATCCACTTAGCTTGTTGGGGAAGGGCATTTTTAAAGATTGTGTTTAGCCAGTCACGCAACAATCCCTGCCAATCTTCTTCGGCATGTTGCAATGATTGCAAGGCTTCGTGATAGTTGCCTTCGCTAACTGCTGCTAACTGGCCCGCCAGGTCCGCAGACACATTTGCCTGCGCAATAAGTCCTGCTTGTATGTTGGAAGCTGAAAGCGGTGGCACCCTGATTAACTGCGTCCTGCTGAGAATAGTAGGAAGAATAAATTGTTCATCTTCGGCTGCAAACAAAAAAATAGTATCGGGGGGAGGCTCCTCGATAAGTTTTAGCAGTTTGTTTCCCGAAGTTCCTAGCATTTCCGGCATCCACATAATGAGAATTTTTACCTTACTCTCAAAGGCCTTCAGGCTCAGTTTGTGATTGATTTCATTGCACTCGCGGGCAGTAATGTTTCCCTGCTTATTTTCTGCTCCGACAAATTGCAGCCAGTCATAAGAGTTTCCATACGGATACTGGCTTATGAATTCGCGCCATTCAGCAATGTAATCATCGCTTATTGGCGGCGTACCTGGCTTTTTTGTAATTACCGGGAAAGAAAAATGTATGTCGGGATGAATGAAGGCCGCTGCTTTTCTGCACGATGGGCATTCGCCGCAGGCATCTGTGAGAATACTTTCTTTTTTTTCTTCGTCTGTAGGGGACGGCGAAGCAAAAAGATCCACGCTCGCAGGCTCGATGGCGGGCGTTGGATTCACTTTTTCGCAAACGAGGTATTGTGCAAAGGAAATCGTGAGGGGTAAAGTGCCCGTACCCTCCTTTCCCAGGAACAACAAAGCATGACTTACCCTGTTTTGAGATACCATGTCAACCAGGTGCTGCTTTACTTCTTGCTGGCCAAGTACTTCAGAGAATTGCATATCTATGTTGAAATCGAATGCTTTTTTGTGGGGAACTACTTAATAAGGGCCACAACCTCCTCATTCATTGGATCGATTTTGCTGTCGAACTTTTTAATTAAAACGCCATTTTCATCCAGCAGGAATTTTGTAAAATTCCAATTTATCTCAGCGTCCGTTACTCCATTTTCACTTTTTGAGGTGAGCCATTTAAAGATTGGAGCAATATCTTCTCCTTTTACTGAAATTTTAGCAGCCATAGGAAAGGACACACCGTAATTTTTTATACAAAAATCGGCGATCTCTTCATTAGACCCTGGCTCCTGCTGACCAAAGTTGTTTGCGGGAAATCCAACGATAACCAACTTATCCTTGTATTCATCATACAACTTTTCCAGGCTTGCATACTGCGGCGTAAAACCACACTTGGAGGCGGTGTTTACTACTAAAATCTTTTTGCCTTTGAAAGAAGAAAAATTTATTTCGTTTCCTTCCAAGCCTTCCACTTTAAATTTATGAATTGTTGCTGGTTTAAGAGTATTCATTGGCGGTATAGGTTCGGAAAAAGAAAAAAGTAAGATTAAGATTGCGGAGAGCGAAAGCGTTTTCATTTTTCAAAGGTAGGGATATGCCCTTAAAGAATATCGTGGATCACTTTTCATAACAACCAATATCCGGCATGAGTGTTCTTGGTTTCCCGTCCAGGTCATCCGTGATTGCAGTAGGAACACCAGTGTCAATTGCAGGAGATGACAAAGCTTTCGTAATATGAAAGTCGTAGAAATTTTTTGAGACGTTGATACTGTCAAACATTGGGTCAGCATTCTCGAAATTATTTCCGGTAAAAACGGCATCTGCCAACATTGCATCCTTGTTCTTGAAAATAATAGTGTTTAGAGAAACGTCGAAATTTGCGCCGGGCTTATTGCCGAGAACCAGCTCGTTGTCAATACTGCCGCCTTCCCCCCAAAAAATACAATTAGTGAATGATGCTGCAAGATCGTTTGTAAAGAATTGGTTGTTTTGCTCAATAAAGTTAGCAGCGTACAATACAGGGAAGTTGTGATCAATATAAAAATTGCTGTAGGTAGCAACAGTGCAGTGGGTGAAGTCGTATCTGCCTCCGTACACCAACAAGACATTGCGCCCACAGTTACTAACCAGGCAATTACTCGCAGTAATCGAAGTATGAATACCGAATATTCCTGCGTCGTATATGTTATCGAAAATGCAATGCGATAAGGTAATCTTGGCGTTGACATTCGCAGCGCCCTCTTCACTAATGATCCCCTGGTAAGCATTTTTTATAATTGCGTGGTCCAGTACGTTGTTCTTACTTAAAGGGGAAAAATAAATGCCGGGCCAACCTGCCGGAAGATCACGATAGTC
>JBBQSI010000515.1:0-2592 GCA_038213975.1 Chitinophagales bacterium | reverse complement strand
TGCTTCACCCATTATTATTAATTAAAAGGTAAAAAACAATTATAAACAAGCCTACGACGATTGATCTGCTTTGAGGAATTAATTCTACGCAGATAAAAAAAGCAGGCATTGTGCCTGCTTCGTTATGTTTAGTTCCGATTTAATTGTCTCGCTTCGTGGCGTTCTCTAAGCCATCAGGAGCGTCTGTCTTATTATTTAAAATAAGTTCGTCATCGTTTACATTCTTTTCTGATGAATCCTCCTTATGCTTACCACTTGCCGCGGCTATCTTTGTCTGCGTATCAGTACCTGCGGAGGGTGCATCCGTTCGCCTTGCTGAGCGAGTTTCGCTTCCGAGTTCTTCGGAACCTTGTGAGGGCTGGGAAATATTTCTTGTGTCTGCCATGATTATTAGAATTTACTGTGAAATAAGTTTTATGATGAAAAATACATGCCAATCAGCCTCCGCATCTGCCGAATCATCTATACGTACTTTTAAAAGATGAACTACCTGGCACACGCCTTCCTGTCTTTTGACAATCCCGGAATTGTTGTCGGCAATCTTATAAGTGATTTCGTGAAAGGAAAACAACAATATCTCTACCCGGATGTTGTGAGAAAAGGTATTATCCTGCATCGCAACATTGACACATTCACAGATGCTCACCCTGCCACCAGGCAGGCAAAAGTTTTCTTTCAAGATCCTTACCGTTTATATTCCGGCGCTTTTGTCGACGTAGTTTACGATCATTTTCTCGCCGGCAAACACGATGAATTTGAGCCGTATGATGGATTGGGAAATTTTGCCCAAAAGATTTACGCAACCATCGAGCATCAGATTGACATTTGCCCGGCTCGTTTCCAACTATTGTTTCCATCGATGAAATACCACGACTGGCTATATAACTATGGCATCAAAAATGGCATCAGACAGAGCTTCCGTGGCATTGCGCACCGGGCCGTTTACTTACAGGAAGCAGAAATTGCTTTTGAAATATTTGAAGAGAAATATGCTGACCTTAAAAAATGTTTCGAAGTTTTTTTTCCTGAGGTAAAAATGTTCGCGTCCGATAACTTACGCAACCTTATCCAGCATTAATTCCATCTATATTTGCAAACTATGAGCAATATGAAAATTTTCTTTTTGGCTTTGGCCACTGCTACAACTTTTTCTCTTTCCGCGCAAATGAATTCAAGGTTACCGGCGGTTGATAAATCTCCGATGGATATGAGTTATTATCCGCCCAACTACCCGATCCTAAAAATTCAGGACAAGGCAACGGAGCCCCTTGTGATGCGGGTGGTCTATAGCCGACCACAACTCAACGGCAGAAAAGTGTTTGGGGAACTGCAGGAGTTTGGGAAGGTTTGGCGACTTGGTGCCAACGAAGCCACAGAGATTGAATTTTTTAAAGACGTGAAGATCGCGGGCAAGAAAGTAAAAAAAGGCAGGTACACGCTGTACGCAATCCCTTACGCGGATAAGTGGACACTGATCCTGAATAAGGAGAATGATATCTGGGGCAGCTTCCGGTATGAAACTGCGAAGGATGTGCTTCGGACAGACCTTCCCGTTAGAAAAAATGATTCCACTGAATCAATGACAATCGTATTTGATAAAACGCCTGCCGGGGCAGAAATGGATATGTATTGGGACGACGCAAAAGTAACTTTGCCCATAGAATTTTAACTTTCGGATACAGCGCAGATGGTGATATTCGCCATTCATTAAATTATTTTCTTTTGAAATTAGCTACAAAACTCATCCATGCCGGTATGGAGCCAGATCCATCAACAGGTGCGATCATCCCGCCAATATACCAGACTTCGACTTATGTGCAGGATGCTCCGGGTAAGCATAAGGGTTATGAATATGCACGTACGCAAAATCCCACCCGCACAGCCTTAGAGACGGCTTTGGCGGAAATCGAGAACGGAAAATTTGGGTTGTGTTTTGCCAGTGGATCAGCGGCAACGGATGCCGTCATTAAACTTTTAAATCCCGGTGATGAAGTGATTGCTGCTAACGATATGTACGGAGGTACCTATCGCATGTTTACAAAAGTTTTTGAGCGCTATGGGATCAAATTTCACTTCATTGATATGCAGAACACAGACAATGTGAGGCAATACATTACCCCAAAAACCAAACTGGTGTGGACAGAGACACCTACAAACCCAATGATGAATATCACGGACATTGCTGCGGTGGCTGACATTTGTAAAGCTCACAATCTGCTGATGTGTGTTGATAATACTTTTGCCTCGCCATACCTTCAAAACCCGCTGACACTAGGAGCGGACATTGTATTGCATTCGGGTACGAAATATCTCGGCGGCCATAGTGATGTCGTGCATGGTTGCCTGGTTGTAAAAGACGATTCATTGTACGGACGCCTTTCATTTATTCAAAACAGTACCGGTGCCGTGCCCGGCCCGCAGGATTGTTTCCTCATCCACCGGGGGTTGAAAACACTGCACTTGCGTATGGAGCGGCACAGTGAAAATGGACGTAAGATCGCTGAATGCCTAAGAGCTAATGATAAAGTAGCAAATGTATATTGGTGCGGTTTCGAGGACCATCCCAGTTATGCAATTGCGAAAAAACAAATG
>JBBQSI010000514.1:0-2615 GCA_038213975.1 Chitinophagales bacterium | reverse complement strand
AGATCCCAAAATGCTCGTTGGGCGAATGTATCGCATCGCTGTCCAAGCCAAATCCCATCAAAATAATCTTGCTGTCAAGCATTTTTTCAAAGAGCGAAACAATAGGAATACTACCGCCGCTACGTTGTGGGATTGGCGTTTTTCCAAAAGTTTTCTCATATGCCTTAGACGCGGCTTGATAACCAATATCATCTATGGGCGTGACATACGCCTGGCCGCCGTGATGGGGTTTTACCTTTACACACACGCCGGCGGGGGCAAGGATTTCAAAGTGCTTCTTGAATAATTCTGTAATCTCCTGCCAATCTTGATTAGGTACGAGGCGCATGCTAATTTTAGCAAACGCTTTACTGGGGATCACCGTTTTTGCGCCTTTACCAATATAACCGCCCCAGATGCCATTAACGTCGAGCGTGGGCCTGATGGAATTGCGCTCATTCGTACTATATCCCTTCTCGCCATAAACAGAATTAATATCTAGCGCTTTTTGATAGTTCTCCAGTGAAAATGGAGCTTCGGCCATTGTTGCGCGTTCTCCGTTGCTTAAATTTTCCACTTTGTCGTAAAAACCAGGAATGGTGATATGGTTGTTTTCGTCATGCAGCGAAGCGATCATTTTTGTAAGAATATTAATTGGATTTGCCACCGCGCCGCCATAGAGACCGCTGTGCAGATCACGGTTGGGACCGGTTACTTCAACTTCCACATAACTGAGGCCGCGCAGGCCTGTGGTAATGCTGGGCACGTCTTTGGCGATCATTCCGGTGTCGGAAATCAGGATCACATCATTGCTCAGTTTCTCTTGATTGCGCTCCAAAAACCAACTTAAATGCACACTGCCCACTTCTTCTTCACCTTCAATCATGAATTTCACGTTACACGGGAGTTCGTCATTTTTCACCATAAATTCCAGCGCCTTGACGTGCATGTACATCTGGCCTTTATCATCGCAGGCGCCGCGAGCAAAAATGGCACCGTCGGGATGGATTTCGGTTTTTTTGATGATGGGGTCAAAGGGAGCGCTGTCCCAAAGCTCTAAAGGATCTGGCGGTTGCACGTCATAATGCCCGTAAACCAATATGGTAGGAAGGTTTTTATCAACGATTTTCTCGCCGTAAACCACTGGGTAACCAGGCGTATCGCACACTTCCACTTTATCGCAGCCAGCTTCCTTGAGACTTTCCGCAACCTTATCTGCCGCGGCAAACATCTCGTCCTTATAGGCAGAATCTGCGCTGATTGAGGGTATTTTAAGTAGTTTTATGAGCTCGTTGATAAAACGTTCTTTGTTTTCTGCTATGTATGCTGCTGCTTTTGCCATGTTTTTTACTTTGTTTCAAAGTTAAAATTTCTAGATCGAAATTTTTATTAAAAGTTGATTTTCCTATTGATTTTTTGTTATATATTTGCCATCGCATTTTCAGTTATGGAAGTGCAAGCATTTACAACGAGTCCTAAGTGTTGTAATTAATGATGCAGGCGTGATGGAATTGGTAGACATGCTAGACTTAGGATCTAGTGCCGCAAGGTGTGGGAGTTCGAGTCTCCCCGCCTGTACAAGAGCCGAAGAGAAATCTTCGGCTTTTTCCATTTGAAACCAGGCCGAAAAAAGTACTGGTACAACATAGGTACAACATTTGGCTGTTTTTGAGTTGTAATTTTATTTGAGAAGAAATAGGGTTTTTTAATTGTAAAATAAATTAATTTTTTTACAGCTCGTGGTTAACGGTAAGACCTATTCGTAAGATGCTTATTTTTATGGCAACAGCAAGCAGATTACCTATTTCTCAGGAGGTATAGGCAATACCGCAAATGATGATCTGTACAGAAGCTCGCGCAGCACTACGGCAGACCTGGAGCCATTGGGATATACAATTCTCATCCCTAACGGAGATTATAAGGTGAGATTACATTTTGTCGAAACCTATTGGGGAGCTACCGGTGATGGCCCCTGGGGCATAAATAAGCGGGTCAACGATATTTTTATGGAAAATATCAAGGTCTTACCAAATTTGGATATTAACAAAGAGGCCGGACCCATGAATGCCCTTATCAAAACCATTAATGTTAGAGTGAGCGATGTTAAGCTGGATATTTTATCCCTTAATAAACCGCCCCCTTGTCTCGGCTATTGAGGTCACGCGGGAGTACTTCAACAATCCAATCCGAATAGAAGGGCAAACGCCTGTAGTGCATACCGGGAAGACCTTCCTAATAGAGCATCACATCCATGGCAGATCACGGCTGGGTGTGGAGACCAAAAATATACTTTTGAGCGGGGAAGCAACTGAACCGTTAAATGATCTTTACGGGAATTTAATCGGGGACAAGCGCTATGAGCTAAGCAACCACCTAGGCAACGTCCTTGCCGCAGTGAGTGATGGAAAAGACTCCGGGAGTTGACGGTATCGGGGAATTGCCGTATTTTACATCTGACGTTCTTTCCTATGGTTTTTGCTCCGTAGCCAGCTTTGGATTCGGTGGATAAGAAAGTGCTTTGAAACCGCCACAGCTCATATACAAACACATTAGCGGTAATATAAAATATGCCAACACTAATAGAATACTTCAACAATGACTTTGGGGAGTTGAGTCTTGACTCAGACCTGATAATG
>JBBQSI010000513.1:0-2625 GCA_038213975.1 Chitinophagales bacterium | reverse complement strand
AATGTTGATAAGCGAAAAAGTTGTGTGCTTTATCAAATTGCGCCAGGCGGTTTTGAAATAATTTTTAAACATGGTTATCTTTTTGACGATTTAATATTTGTAAATTTGAAATACAATAAATTTTGTGATAATGGAAAGAATTGTAATTGAAGTAAATGATGCCACAGCCAAAAAATGGAAAATGGCCTCTTCTAAATTCAAAAAAGTGATTTCTGAAAAATTTGCAGCAGATATTGATTTTGTATCTGAAAATTATAAAAATGAAGATTTTTTGCAAGCGTTGGACGAAATAGGAGAACGTCTTTCGAAACGAGGCCTTACAGAAGAAATAGTAAATGAAATATTGAACTCTGATGACTGATATTTTTGTATTTGATACAAACAGTTTAATAAGTGCTTCCATTTTACCAAATTCATTTTTAAGGCAGGCTTTCGAAAAGGCGCTAAAATTGGGATCAATTGCATCTTCCCAGGAAGTTTTTGAGGAATACACAGAAGTACTATTTCGCCGAAAATTTGATAAGTATTTTATTTTCGATGAAGAAAGATTTACTATCCTTAATTTAATACAAACAAAACTTCTTATTTTCTCACCTGTTGAGAAAATCACCGACTGCCGTGATCCTAAAGACAATAAATTTCTTGAGTTATCGATTTCTTCAAAAGCTTCATGTATAATTTCGGGAGACAAAGATTTACTTGCACTCCATCCATTTCGTGAGATCCTGATTTTAAATGCAACTGATTTCATAAATAATTTTTGATAAGCCTTTTTTCCTTCTGTTCTTAAACTCTTCATCCACGAAATAATCGGGATTTAGTTTTGCTCACTCTGTTCGCAAAGACTTAACCCCGAAGTGACCGGGATTTCGTGTTTTGCTCTACTCCGTTCGCAAAGACTCAACAGGATTTGCCACCGCCGCTTTTATCGCCTGGAAGCTTACCGTAAGCAATGCGATGATAATAGCAAGCAAACCCGACACGAGAAACATCCATATACTGAGATCAATTCGATATTCAAACTTCTGCAGCCAGTTGCTCATGAGCCATAAAGCAACCGGTGTGGCGATCAGGCAGGCGATGATGATGAGCCATAGAAATTCTTTCGACAACAATGTCCAGAGACTGAATGCGCTGGCGCCGAGGAGTTTTCTGATACCCACTTCCCTGGTGCATCTTTCAGCCATGTAAGCAGCGAGCCCGACAAGACCCAGGCATGAAATAAAAATGGCAAGTGCCGCAAATATCCCGGACAACTTACTAACGAGTTCCTCGGTCAAAAACAATTGATTGAACTGGTCGTCTACAAACCTGTATTGAAAGGGATAACCGGGATTATGTTTTTTCAAAACGTTTTCCATAGCGGTTAACATACTGGCTGTATTCACGTCTGGACTGGTCCGCACATACATCATAGTGGCATAATTAGATTGTACGCAAACAAACACTACCGGGTCGGGTTGGCCGTAAAGGTTTCCATACACATAGTCATTTACTACGCCCACCACTTCGGCTTTCATCGTGGTATCTTCACCATTATAAAGATATTTACCCAGGGCGCTTCCCCCTCCAATCTGCTTTTCCAGCGATTCAGTGATTATCACATTCATCGAGCTAACACCTTCTGCGTAATCTATCTTATCCGTTGCCAGGAAACGCCTGCCGCTTTTTATTTTAAGCCCGATCACTTGCAGGTACTCCGGCGACACATTCCGGAAAGAAACGAGCAGTTTTAACGAGGGATCTTTTCCCTGCCACCTCAGGCCATCTGTGTTGTTCCCTCCATATATAGTTTCATGATCTGTCATGGCAGCATTTTCCACCATACCTGTATTGATCAGGTCCTGCTTAATAGCGCTAAAGTGCGGCGCTATATCTCCCTGCGCCTGCAATTCGATGAGGTTGTCTTTATTGAAGCCGAGATCGCGATGCTTCACATGCTGTATCTGCTGATATACGATAATGGTGGCAGTGATGAAAATGACCGAAAGCGCAAACTGCACGACCACCAGGCTTTTACGGACAAACGCTGCACTGCCGGTTTTAAGCTTTATTCCTTTAAGAACAAATACCGGATTAAAAGAAGACAGATACAGCGAAGGATAACTGCCTGCCACCAGGCCACAGGTAACAACGATTGTCGCAAGAAATCCAATATGCAAGGGTTCGAAAAGATGCAGTGACATCTGCTTTTGCACGAGGCCGTTAAAAGCGGGCAGCGCAAGCGACATGATGGCCACAGCTCCCGCGGCAGACATACAGGATATCAGCAGCGCCTCGCCAAAGAATTGAAAAATGAGGCTCTTCCGGCTGGCGCCCAACACCTTGCGTACGCCTACCTCGCGGGCACGTTTCTCACTCCTGGCAGTAGCAAGATTCATAAAATTGATACAGGCGATCAGTAGGATAATTATACCGATGATCATAAACAGCCGCACGTAGGTGATCTGTCCCTCACCGGTTTGTTTGCCATTGTCAAAATCGTCATAGAGATGCCAGTCCTTTAGGGGAAAAAGAAAGAAATGAGAAATGCTTTTGGGATCAACACGCCGCATATAATCTTTTAATTGAACATTCACTGGTGAAGCGCTGGCGCCTGGTTGCAGTTCTACATACGTCGTGAGG
>JBBQSI010000512.1:0-2639 GCA_038213975.1 Chitinophagales bacterium | reverse complement strand
AACTTCGTTTCAGTACGTCCTGAAAAGTGACAACACAGCAGTCGCCAATTGCCATAAAGTACCAGGACAGGAATTTAATAAACGGCTGCTGCCTGTTGATGAAATGGAAGGTGCAATGTCTTTTTCTATAAGAGAATTTCTATCAATGAATCCCGGGGCCCGGGTGGTACTAACGGTGAGCCCTGTACGACACACGAGGGATGGGGTCACTGAAAATAACCGTAGTAAAGCAAGGCTCATTGAAACATGCCACCTCCTAAAGGAAAAGTTCGATAATGTGACTTACTTCCCGGCTTACGAACTCGTGATTGACGTATTGCGGGATTACCGCTTTTACAAGCCTGATCTTGTGCATGTATCAGACACTGGTATTGATTTTGTTTTTGAGAAGTTTTGCGAAGTGTTCATGTCCACAAAAGCCGCTGATCTACAAAAAGAAATCAAATCGATCATCGCCGCCCGTGAGCACCGGCCATTTCATTCTTCCAGTGAGGCACACCAAAACTTTCGCCGCAGCGCACTGCGGACACTGCAGGAGTTGTCTAAAATATTGCCAGGCACTGATTTCAGCGATGAAATGCGATTTTTTTCTTCGATTGACTAGTTGATGGCGGTAATGGCAGTGCCGCCATACTTTCCTTCTGTTTTTACAATACCAAAACCCGGCGCATACCATTCCGTATTCTCCATATTCATAGTTGGTAAGCCCACGCCCATTGTTTTCATTTTCAACTTTGTGTTATTGGTGATCTTAAAACAATCCCAGGAGCCTGCTGTGGTCGTCACTTTTTCCTTTGCCTCTACTTTCCTGTTGGTGACCTGCATATCTATATTTTGCTTCATGCCGTTGTTTTCGATATCCATTTGCATGGAGGCATCTTTAAGCTGATCGCCAACATTCATCGTAGAGGGATACTCAAGGAAGACATTCGCGGCTGAAGCAGCAATATTTTTGAACTGCGGAGATTGCGGCATGTTCATGCTCATGTCCATCATCATCATGCCGTTCTCACACTTTACATTGTTCGTGGATTGCATGATGGATTTACCTTTCTTGTCAAACATTTCAGATTCTACTTTTGCAGTGGTGGCTCCGCTGCCACCCGACACGTCCAGCACTTTATACACCTGTTTTCCTGAAACATCGTCTTTTTTGTTGTAGACGGTCATTTCGATCGTTTTACCTTTTTGGAAAAAAATGTAGGAATTACAATCCTGGGAAAAAAGAGAAGATGTTGAGAAAAGCATGATGACTGCTAATAAAATATTTTTCATCGTTACTGTTTTGTTCACTTAAATATAAGAATGAGCGCACTTAATTCCAAAGGGGACCGCCGGAAATGATTAAGCGTTATAATTAGTTGAGTGACTGACTTTACCATTTCCGTAAAATAGCTATTTTTTCAAAAGTGTAGTTGGTACAATGTTTGGTTGATATCTAAAAACAAAAAACAAAAACATGAAATTTTTAAAAAATATTCTTCTTTTTTTACCTCTCATAGCCATTATGGGTATGGGATGTAACAGCACAACCAAATCGCAAAAAGGCGCTGTAATAGGTGGTGCAGGTGGTGCAGTAGCCGGTTCCGTTATTGGGAAAGCAATTGGCAACAAAACATTGGGCACCATCCTCGGTGCCGCAGTGGGCGGAACTGCCGGCGCGATCATCGGAAAAAATATGGACAAACAGGCTTCTGAAATTGAAAATGAGATTCCGGGCGCAAAAGTGGAAAGGGTAGAAGAAGGGATCAGGGTGGAATTCAATGAAAACATCCTTTTTGATTTCTCAAAGTCAGATATAGGGGACGCGGCCAGGGAAAATCTAAATAAACTGGTAGGCGTTTTAGAAAAGTACCCCAATACTAACATTGAGATACAGGGTCATACTGATCCGCGGGGCAGCGATGAGTATAATATGGCATTGTCCGAAAGAAGAGCCGGATCGGTTGCTGACTACCTGAAAACTAATGGCATAGCGGCAGATCGCATTACGACCCGTGGTTTTGGCGAATCAGCACCTGCTTACCCAAATGATACCGATGCAGGGATGGCGCAAAATCGCCGCGTAGAGTTTTTGATCACGGCAAATGAACAGATGAAGGAAGAGGCGCAAAAAGAAGCGCAGAATTAATTAATCTTAAACGCTCAATAAGAAAAGGTGCGCTAACAAGTGCGCCCTTTTTTATTGCCCGGTGGTTTCCTTAAAAGTGATTCCATTTTCTTCCAGTTCCGCAAGTACAGGCTCATATATTTCAGGGCTGACAGGAATGCGTACACCCTTTTGCGTTAGTTTCCCGTCTAAAATTAGTCTAGCAGCTATCCCAAGTGGCAATCCTACACTTTTTGCCATGGCAGTATTTCGGCTGTCGTCGCCTTTCACCACGAGTGAGCTTTGTAAGCTGAGTGACTCTCCGCCTATGCTGTAATCCACTTCATGCAACATCACGATCATATCGCGGTCTTCCGGTTTTATTTTTAGATTTTTTCCCAGCAATTGTTGCAGGATGTCAGCCGAACATTTGGCAAATACCGGTAAAGGGTCCTGGCTTTGTAATCCCAAATAGTCAGCTTGTGCCTTAAACTCGTGCAGGAAAGAGTTCAGGCTTACGGCATTCCGAAATTTAAGACTAGTCCAGTCA
>JBBQSI010000511.1:0-2661 GCA_038213975.1 Chitinophagales bacterium | reverse complement strand
TCCAGGTTCACTTCTCTCACCCTGTCTTCCCCTTCTGATGCCGCTCCGCCTCTTTGGTAACCGGTGCCTTGTGGTGTGAGTTCTGTGGCTCTTCTCGTGTACCAATCCATGCCGGCCTGGCCCTGGATGAAGAGGAAATCGGTAATGTCATACCTCAAGTGAGCGGAAGGAATAATCCTGTCCCTAACATCAGAGTTGATAAACTGGTAGGCTGCCCAGTAAGGGTTTTGTGTCCACAAGTCATTGTTGCGTTGAAACTCCTCGCCCGGCGCTTTCTTATCGTAAATCTGTATGCCCTGCGCTTGTTGCATCTCCAGTGAAGGCACGGCACCCGGCTTATTTGGATCGCCAATAAGATCGAGCACATTTACATTGCCAGGTAGCCTTAAAAGCGATTGAATAGCGTTACCAGGAGAATCCGAGATGCGCGGACGATTTTTTACTCTTTCATTGGAATAAAGCACCTTGGCGAATAAAGAGATACGCTTACCAAACTTTGAATTCAAGGCCAGAGAGGCGTTGAACCTGTCAAAGCCGGAATTTGGTATGATGGCTTTGTTATTTAATTCAGAAGCGGAAAATCGAAAGTTTGTTGTCTCGTCTCCGCCTGTTAATGCAAGCGTGTTGGTGAGTGTATATCCATTCTCCAAAAACTTTGACACATTATCTCCGGCATACTTATATGGCCGGCTAACACCGTCAAACTGCACAGAATTGCTGCCATCATATATTGGCCCCCAACCGTTAGCTCCCAAATTATTCAACCAATAGTCATCAATGGATTGTGCTGTCCTGGATACTCTGGTAGAAAGTGCCGGATCGGGGCTGGCATAATAACCTTCGCCGTGCGTTTTTTGCAGATCGAGCAAATTATTGAACCGCTCAAGAACGTAATTGGAATTTACTTCGATTCCCAGGCCTTTGCTCTTAGAACCGGATTTCGTTATAATATTTATTACGCCATTTGCTGCCCTTGCACCGTATAGTGCAGCGGCAGCCGCTCCTTTCAGTACCGTGATTGATTCAATGTCATCCGGGTTGATACTATTCATGCCATCACCCCTGTCCGCTCCACCCCATACGCCAGCCTGGCCGAAGTTTGAATTATCAATTGGGATTCCGTCGATAACATAAAGGGGCTGATTATTACCGGAAGTCAGGGTCTTTGCTCCCCTGATTACTACGCGTGTGGAAGCTCCGGGACCGGAGGCAATTTTGGTGACATTCACACCCGCTACTCTGCCTTCGAGGGAATTGATAACACTGTTTTCCCTGGCCTGGGTCATTGACTCACCCTTCACTTCGGTTACCGAATAGGCGAGGGCCCGTGCCTGTCTTTTGATACCCAGGGCGGTTACAACAACGTTAGATAATTCTTTTACATCGCCTGCGAGGTCTACATTGATCGTTGACCTTCCGCTGATCGCTACTTCCTTCGCCTGGAAACCGACGGAAGAAATAACCAAAGTGTTTGATCCTGATGGCACCTCGATGCTATAGGCCCCATTGGAATTGGTGGTGGTACCGGTATTAGTACCTTTTACAGTCACGTTCACAGAAGGTACAGGATCGCCATTGGCATCCGTAATTCTTCCCGTGACTGTTTTTTGCTGCGCAAAAGCAGGAAGAACTCCCGCTAAGAGCAAAAGAAAAAATGTAATTGCTACAGTCAGTTGTTTCATAATTGCTTACATGGTTGGTAAATAAAATTGTTTTGGACGAATTGGTGGGAAGGGCTGGCCTTCGATAGAATTCCAGATTTGCACTTGTGCAAGATAGAATTGGGCATAGCAGTCGTGTATTTGTTTAAAAAAAAAGGAAAATTTGCAATCGTTGGTGTGCAGATTTATGTTTCGGTGACGTAAAATTACTGAAATAGTTTTAACTTATCATTGTACTTTTTTACTCATGGTGTGTACAAATAATCTGATCGACCTGTATTTGGAGTTTTAAATGCACACACACACCTTCACGTTTCAAACAGAGACAGCTACTTTTTAATTTTTTCGGCGGAGCTATAGATTGCAATGCGATGCGTCCGGAGTTCGTCTGCAACTTTTTTATCGCGGTTGTTTACATCCAGTGTTATTGCAGAAGATTGCATCATGGGCATATGACAGTCGATGCAGTTGTTGCTAATCATTTTCTGCGACGCGATAACTTTCTTTGAGTGCTCCACATCTTGGTGACAGGTAATACACCGTTGTGAAAACACTTTAAGCTTTCCTGCTTCATCTTGATGCACATCATGACAGGAGGAGCAATCCATTTGTGCGGACTGTTGAAAACATTTACTTGACAGAAGAAGGCCATATTGATTACCATGTACATCCAGCGTTGATATACTATCAAGGCTGTACCGGGCCGAAGAAAACTGATCGAGCGTATCACCGGTTTGGAAAGCAAAGGGTTCGCGGATATGATCACGAAAACCCGAATGGCAGACGGCGCAGGCATCCAGCCGTTGCTGTCTTGTAAGCGCAGAAAAAGAAGAGATGTATTTTGCCTCTTTTATTTCAGGAGATGCATCATGGAAAGCTACGTGTTTTGCCGCCGGGCCGTGGCAGCGTTCGCAGTCAATTCCATAAACGATGCTGCTCTTTTTAAAAGTGGTGAGGCCGTTTTCGTCTATCCGTGACTGTGCGTAGGTGGAATGACACT
>JBBQSI010000510.1:0-2665 GCA_038213975.1 Chitinophagales bacterium | reverse complement strand
ATGGTCATATGTGTTTCTTCTTTATCACTTCCCTGGTATAGTATATTTCCAAGAGGATCAACCGCCATACTGTTACCAGGATAACGGATTCCGTTGCCATCTGCCCCAACCCGGTTTACGCCAATCACATAGCACTGATTTTCTATAGCCCTTGCTTGTAGCAACGTTGACCAGGCTGCGAGCCGCGCCTCAGGCCAGTTGGCAACATAGATCAGTAAGTCGTACTCGGATGATTCTTCTTGGCTAACGCCGGCTTGTTGCCGGGCCCAGACCGGGAAACGTAAATCATAACAGACCTGCAGATTTGCCCGCCAACCTTTTACGGAAGCGATCAGCCGTTTCTGTCCCCGGGAAAAAAATTTATGTTCTTGTGCGTAGGCAAAGAGGTGACGCTTGTCATAGAATCCGTAATTACCACTTGGCAACATCCAGACAAACCGGTTGAAATAATTGTCATCTTCTTGTATCATCAGGCTTCCGGCGAGGATCACTTTATTTTTCTCTGCTTCTTCTTTCATCCAGGATAAAGCTGGTCCGTTCATCGGCTGCGCCAGCTTTTGCACATTCATACTGAAACCCGTGTTGAACATTTCCGGAAGTACAATTATTTCTGCCGGATCGCTCAGCGACCGGATCATTTCTGAAAAATGATCCAGGTTTGCCCCGCTATTTTCCCAGTGGAGATCTGCCTGCAAAATGCAAACCGTCAAATCATTCATGCTCTCATTTTTTTGCCAGCCAGGAATATATTAAATGTTGCTCAAAGCCCTTCTGGTACATGAAGTCCTTTAATTTTCTCTTCTTTACAAAAATATTTTTTTCACTTTTAAGGCTATTCCATTTCTTCGAGGCATCTTTTTCAAAAGTATTAAGATATGGACCAGGATCGATGCCTGAGAGGGCTTTCTTAATATTATAAACACTAATCCCTTTTTGCAAAAGGTGCTGCCTGATCTTGATCTTCCCCCATCGGTTCATCCGAAATTTTCCATGAGCATATTGAACAGCGAACCTTTCTTCATTGATAAAATTTTCTGAAATTAAGGTCGAAATGATTTCCTCTACTTCGTCGCGGTTAAGGCCATAATTGTATAGCTTGTCCCGCACCTCCGCATGGCAGCGTTCCTGGTAAGCACAATAATGCCTGATTTTTGGCTGCGCCTGCTGCGGAGTGAAAGTTCTTTCGTTCAATGGATGAAAATAAAAACGCTACCCGAAAGTAGCGTTTCATTTATTTACGAAAAGTCAGCTAACGCACAAGCTTTAATTCATCAATGATATTTTTCGCACCACCGAGTTTGTCTATACACCATAATACATATCGGACATCAACACAAATGGTCCTGTTCAAATCCTTGTCGAATTGTATTTTATGACTCAGGGCTTCATAATTACCGTCGAAGGCGAGTCCTATAAGGTTGCCATTTCCATCGATAACCGGTGAGCCGGAGTTACCACCGGTAATGTCATTGGTTGTGATAAAATTGATGACGAGATCATTTTGCTTTTTGTCAATGTATTGGCCAAAATCTCTTTTCTGTAAGAGCTCAATTTCTTTAACAGGCAGATCAAACTCGTAATCGCCCGGAATGTATTTTTCGAGGATCCCCTTGCTCGTTGTCAAATAATCATAATGCACCGCGTCCCGCGGATTATAGCTTTTTACGTTGCCATAGCTTACCCGCATGCTGAAGTTTGCATCAGGATACATTGTTTTTGCAGCATCAGGATCCATAGCCATAATACCTTTCAAATAAAGCCTGCCCAAATCATCATTTTTTGCGACAAAATCTGAATAAATCGTGCTGTACTTCAACGTGTAATTTTTCACAAAAGCAGAAGCATAAGAAAACGCCGGGTCACTTTGCAAAACATTCGCATCTGGCTTTTCAATAAATGCGGACCATTTAACCGAATCCAGGATCATGGTATTTGCAAAAACATCCGCTGCCCATTTCTTAAAAGTGGCATCGTCACTAATTGGGCCATATCTATCCTTTAGGTTGTCGTAAAAACCAATCGGTTGTTGCGCTTTGTCAACCTCGTTGTAGTACATCATCGCAGTAGCAGCGAGAATTTTTTTGTCGCTGGGAATATCCTCGCTTTCCAGAAATTTTTCCCTGGCCGATGTAGCCGCAGTGATGGCTTTTGAAATGTCGGCAGAATTTTTTGCCGGATCTACAAGCGTGCGTTCCAGGCTCATGAGTGAAGCAGCAAACGACGTAAGAGGTGAGCCCAGGATACCTTCGGTCAGGTATACACGCTGTTTGGCATAAGGTTTCCAGGCTTCGTAATTTTTTGCATAGTCTTCCAATAGCTGACCATATTCAGATTTACCGGAGGCCCACTTTGCAAAATTATCTTCACTTCTTTTCTTAGCATCATACACGTGATATTTTTTCAACTGTTTGGTTTCGCCATCGTAAAACTTCCAGTAATTGGCAATACTTGCGTAGCTGGACGCTAACTTTAATTTCACTGCCGGATCTTTCACCATTTCTGCATGCATGGCTTTTAATCTGACATCCCGCAGATTGACGAGTGAGGGATTATCAATTTCGTTTTTTAGATCAATACCGTAAGATGTTTCGTAGCGGTTGGTGCCGCCGGGATATCCGTAAATCATAGCATAACTGCCATCTGTATACCCTTTTAATGAAACGGG
>JBBQSI010000509.1:0-2684 GCA_038213975.1 Chitinophagales bacterium | reverse complement strand
TAATAAGTATATCAATACCACCGAACTTTTCAACCCCAGCCTCAATTGTTGAAACAATTTGTTCCTCAAACCGAATATCGCATTGTATAGGCAAAGCTTTACCCCCAGCCTGCTCGATCTCTTCAGCAGCAGAAAAAATTGTTCCGCCGAGTTTTGGATTCTCTTCAACGGACTTAGCGGCTATTATGATATTGGCGCCTTCTTTCGCAAGGCGTAAGGCAATTGCCTTTCCTATTCCCCGGGAGGCACCGGAAATAAACACAGTTCGATTCTCAAAAACCATACGCGATAAATATTAATACAGTTACCATCAGTAAGAATACGATATGTAATTGAACTGTTCAAATAAGATTTACGCAGATGGGCTAAAAAGAAGGCCCCTGTAGAAACAGGGGCCGTTTACCAAAACTAACTGCTTATGAGAAAATTGAATTGTAAATATTGTTACTAACTATATTTCAAACTGCATGCCAAAAATAAGAAGGAGCGTGTTAAGGAAATTTTAATGAATGTAAAGAGGACGTTTTAAATCGTTCAAAAACTCTTGCGCCCGATAAGCTAGGTGGCTTGCGTCAACTTCTCAGAATTTTCTGCGAACTGGAGGGCGTCAAGAAATTCCTGCAATTCGCCGTTTAATACCTCCTCCAGGTTATAGACGGTTAATCCAATCCTGTGATCTGTGACACGGCCCTGTGGGAAATTATATGTCCTGATTTTTGCAGAGCGATCCCCGGTACTTACAAGGCTCTTTCTATGCCTCGAGATCTCATCCTCCTGCCGCCGCACTTCTTCTTCATATAATTTAGTACGAAGCATTTGCATGGCTTTCTCGCGATTTCCAAGCTGGCTACGCTCGGTCTGGCAAACCACCACGAGGCCTGTTGCCAGGTGCGTAAGCATTACTTTCGTTTCCACCTTGTTGACATTCTGCCCCCCGGCTCCACCGCTTCGCGCTGTCTCCATCTTTACGTCGGCATCACGGATGGTAACGTCTACCTCTTCTGCTTCCGGCATTACCGCAACCGTTGCAGCACTGGTATGCACCCTCCCGCTCCCTTCGGTTTCAGGTACCCGCTGTACACGATGCACACCACTTTCAAACTTTAAAGTTCCATATACATCATCCCCTGTCACTTCAAGTTGTACTTCTTTATAGCCACCGACAGTGCCCTCGCTTTCGCTAAGTAAAAATGCTGACCAGCCTTTATTCTCGCAATATTTTGTATACATCCTTAGCAATTCGCCGGCAAACAATGAAGCTTCATCACCGCCGGTGCCAGCCCTGATTTCCACGATGCAATTCTTCTCATCCTGGGGATCTTTCGGGATCAGCATACTCCGAATCTGTTTTTCTACTTTGGCTTTACTTTCCAATAGTACCGGCAGCTCTTCTTTCGCTAGTTCCCGCATTTCATCATCATCACTATTGATCATTTCCTTATTGAAATCAAGGTCGCCCAGCAGCCTGGAATACTTGTTCCTTGCTTCCACGATCTTTTCCAGGTCCCTGTACTCTTTGCTAAGCTGCTTGTATTTTCTATTATCACTGACGATCTCAGGATTTGACAAGGCTACTCCAAGTTCTTCAAAACGAGCAACTATGGCATCAAGTTTATCTATCATGACTATCTAAAATTAACCTAAGAATAAAGCCTTTTACCTTTATATATCCCCTTGTATTACAACCGGGCTGCAAAATTAAATATAAGACAAGCATGAGTTTGAGAAAATTCCAGGGCAACCTGCTGTTTGACGGACAGGAAGTGTTACCGGGAAAAAAAGTGCTCATAGTCGCGGAAAACGGACGCATCGAAACAATCGTTGATGAAGAGATGGCAGGCGACGATGTACAAAGCGTGAAGGGAATTGTCTCGCCTGCTTTTATTAATTGCCATTGCCACCTGGAGCTTTCCCACCTCCGAAATCAAATACCTCAAAAAACAGGACTGCCCGCTTTTGCTTACAATGTAATTACTAAGCGACCAAGTGACCCTGGTGAAATCAGGGATGCCATGAATAGGTCGCAAGAAGCTATGTTTCAAAACGGAATAAGCGGTGTTGGAGATATCTGCAACACGGAAGATTCCTTTGAGGCCAAGCAGAACGCATCAATCAGCTATCACAATTTTATTGAAGTCAGTGGCTGGAATCCCGCCGCTTCAGAAGAAAGATTCCAGGTTGCCAGGGAGATCTTGCAACTTTCCCGGAACTCAGGTTTTAAAACTTCTATGGTTCCTCATGCATCCTACTCCGTTTCCAATGAATTATGGGAAAAAATGTCCCCGTTGTTTATAGGCAATATTTTCTCAATCCACAACCAGGAGTCGAGGGATGATGAAAAATTATTTCTAACAGGTGAAGGAGGTTTTCTTGATCTCTATCGGCAACTCGGGATTTCTAACGACCATTTTCGTCCACCGGGCATTTCCTCACTCGGGTTTACCAAAATGAAATTCGCGGCAGCTTCCGGCATCTTATTGGTGCACAATACGTTTACCACAGAGGAAGACGTGCAAACTTTGCACGTATCGAAGCAAATTTGGCACAAGACACACTTTTGCCTTTGCCCGAAAGCTAATCTTTATATAGAAAATAGATTGCCCCCGGTTGACTTACTGGTGCAAAACAATGCAAAGATGGTGATTGGTACTGACAGCCTGGCCTCAAATGATTCTCTTTCAGTT
>JBBQSI010000508.1:0-2697 GCA_038213975.1 Chitinophagales bacterium | reverse complement strand
ATTGGTAAAAACCTGATCCCTGTCCCTGGGAATGGGCACAAAAACATGCTTGCCATTTTCAGCTTTATATTCTGCCCATTTCCATTGATCGTTGTCCCTGTCCCAGTCACCTATTAACATGTCAAACATGCGGGCACGTATATAGGCCTGCTCGTCAACGACGTTTTCTTCATCCTCCTTAAGTTTTTCCAGTAGGTCATCTGTACTTTCAATATCATCGGGATAGTTGAAAAGTGGACCGTCAAATTCTTTTGCGGGACGCTCAACGATCATATAGAGCTGGTCGCCATAGTCCTCATTATATTCTTTTAAGGCAGGTTGTTTAGGTACATAAAACAATTTAGGTTGGGTATGCAGCACGCTTATTGCCTCGCTCATTTTAGGAATGGCAAAGGCGGCATAAGGGTGAGAAGAGGAATAAAAGTCAGCTATAAGTTCTTCCGGTAGGCCTTTGGTCAGTTCTTCCAGTGCTTCTTGATTCTCACTTAGCGCGACGGTCTGTAAGAGCCTGACGGAATTTTTCCGCAGGGCGCGCATATTGTAATCCTTACCTTCTTTATCGCGCAAGCGTAAGGAAACCGTCTGAATCCCTCCCCCTGGCCGTATTACCTCAAGACCACCATAAAGCGTGTCTAAAAGTGCAACGGGCGCAGTAACCTTTTTGCCATAAACATCACGATATTGCTTTCCCCAGACAGATTCAAATAACGGGGTAGATTTCGATTCCCCGATATTGTAAACAGAAGCTTCTACGGTTTTGGGAAATTGCGTGGTAATCATCTTGGCATCCACAACTGCTTTTGGGCCAAAAATTTCTTTTTCAAACAATAAGTCGGGCTCATTATCTCCCTTCGAACCATAATAACGGACGTAGGAGGAGCCATCTTCAAAAATATCGAGCACCGCAAAACCCTGACCTCCATAACTAAAAAGACCATCATAACCCAAATTTGCATAACTCTCTTTTGCACCGGCACCAGAAACAATCTGATGTATATCGTCATGTTCTATATATTGCAGCGTATGCTCGTGCCCCGAAGCAAAAATGATCCTGTTATCACCGGCAATTTCTTTGAGGCGCCGCATGAGTTCATTATATTTCTCATTAAAGCGGTCTTGTTTTGAAACACCGCCCTGCGTTCTGATCTCTGTGACAAGGGATGCTAAAATGGGCAATGGAATCCGACTTTTTGAGGGATACAGATGCTTGGTAAACGCAAATTTTCCGCCGTGAACCCCATTGGTATACATGGGATGATGCATGGCAAAAACGATGGTCTTTTCCTGATTTTGCTTGATCTCATCTGCCAGTTCAAGAAAAAACTGTTCCCGGTTCGTGATAGCGCAGTTTGCATTAATGGTAGGGTTTTGATTCCAGTCCTCTAAGTACCATTGCGAATCTATTATGATCAAATATACATTGTCATTGACGTCGTAACTTACCAGTGGGCAACCATTACGCGGCTGAAAAACGGTCTCGTCGTTAAATTTGCTGTTGAGATAATCCTGCTGGCGAATCAACCCTACTAATCCTTTATTGTACCAGTCGTGGTTGCCGGGGATTATAAAGGTTTCCCCTTCAAAACCGTCGGTGGATTCATATTGCACATCAAGGCGGTGCTCTGATATCTCACGGTACTTCTCCCCTTTTTCGGGCATTCCTTCGGGATAAATATTATCGCCCAGAAAGATCGTATAATCACCCTTTGCAGCATTTTCCTTCAAATAATTGCTAAAGGTGCGCAACGCAATAGTGCTCTCCCCTGCGAGGGAAAGACCTGCATCACCAATAAGATAAAAAGTTTTATCAATTTTTTTTGTGGAAGGAAAGGGTTCTTGTAAAACCCCTTCTCTATATTGAACATCGAAAGTTGCACAGGAAGAAAGGAACAGCAGCGCAAATACTGTTAGAAGTATATTATTTTTTAGCATCTAAAATCGGTTGCGTATTTTTTTTGTACTTTTCATCTGTAATTATATATATCATGGCCGAAGTTGTTGAAAAGAAACCAGAAGAAAAGCAAGAAAACGAGTCTTTTACTTCAGAGTTGGAACGGGATACCCAAAAATTTGTTTTAAGGTTATTTAAGGAAAATTTACCGAATACCTATCTATACCACAATTATAACCACACCGTTAGGGTGGTCAAAAGTACTAAAGAAATTGCTGAGAATTCTCAAATAATTGTTAAACAGGAAGAAGCGCTTGTACTTGCGGCCTGGTTACACGATACCGGATATACCAAGCAGCGCGAAGGTCACGAAGAGATAAGCACTCAAATTGCAAGGGATTTTCTGAAAGAAAAAAAGGTGGATAAAGAAACCATTGATCTTATAGAAAATTTGATCCTCGCCACAAAAATGGATCGCCAGCCGGAAACCTATTTACAGCAAATAATCAAAGATGCAGATTCATCTCATTTTGCTAAGGACTATTTTAGTGAAACCAGTGAATTTTTAAGACAAGAACTTAAGTTAACGGATGCTGCGGAATACAGCGCGTCAGAATGGCTTGATAAGAATGTAGAGATGTTTACTCAAAAACATCGTTTTTATACAGATTACGCCGCCGAGCACTGGAAATTACAAAAGGACACCAATCTTATAGATCTCCTTAATAAGGAGAAGAAAAAGAAAAGAAAATATGAAAAAGAAGAGGTCAAGGCGAAGCTGAAAATCAAGTACAAAGACCAGAGTC
>JBBQSI010000507.1:0-2719 GCA_038213975.1 Chitinophagales bacterium | reverse complement strand
AATTAAAAAAAATCAAGATGAAAAACCTACTGAAGACACGGAAACTCTTTTTTCTTATTGCAACACTTTTTGCACTTCTCCAGGTAGGATGCAGCAGTAATGAATCTGGAAATGCAGCATCTGAAGAACCTGCCGGAAGAGATGATTGGTACGCTAGAAAAGAATGGCTCCATGGTCTGCCAATAGCACCACACGAAAGCGTAAACGAACAGGCGTTTGCTGCGCAATACGAGAAAGACAGTACGTACTGGAACGAGGCGTTCAATTATTTAAAATCGACTGACCTTCGAAACTTAGCACCTGGTCAGTATAATATCGATTCAGGAAATGTATACGCGATCGTGAGCAAAGTGATGCCTATGGAAAAAGATTCTGTGAAATGGGAAGCCCACCGCAACTTCAACGACCTGCAATATATAATTGAAGGAAATGCAAAAATGGGCGTGGCTTCCTATGCAGACTCAAATGCAGTCGCCGACATACCTTACGACAGCAAAACTGACAATGCAAATTTCAATCTTACCGGGGAAAAATATTACGACGCCTCTCCGCAAGAATTTTTCATTTTTACCCCAAACGAAATTCACCGGCCGGCTTTCAAAGGAGACAATAATGACAGCGTAAAGAGGATTGTAATTAAGGTAAGGGTGCCATAGGCTTATTGACGGAATCAATCCAAACTCCAACCGAATTCAACGAGGGCGTCTTTAAAAATTTCGCGGACTGGCAGGAGTTATCACCCCGTGGCGGGTATAGTAGAAAGACTTTAACTTTAAAAAAAAATTTTTTCGTATTAAAAAGTCATGGCGGTTTTTTTCTTACGCTTTTTTGAAATGATTACGAAATTTATGCAAACTGGCGCAGAACGGGACCCGGTTTTGACACCGACTGATTATCCGGGAAATGTAACCGGGGGCCAAATGTTTAGAAGATTTTACTGGCTAATTCAGAAATCTTAACCAATCAACCTAACTACCTTGATGCTTTGCAGCGCAGGGGTTTGCCGAACTAAACGGAGACAACCTACTGACGAAAGTTTGGTGGGACAAATAAAATCACTGATAAAATAAAAAGAAAAACATGAAACGCAGACAGATTTTGAAGGGATTAAGCCTTCTCCCTTTTTCGGGTACACTTGCAGGTAGTCTTGCTTCTTCCAAATCGCTGGCTGAGCCATCCAAATCTGCGAAACGAAACCTGTTGGACGAACTTGGTATCCGAACTTTCATTAATGCTGCGGGAACTTACACAACCATGACTGCCTCTCTGATGGCTGATGAAGTGGTGGATGCCATTCAGCAGAGCTCGAAAAAGTTTTGCATGTTACATGAAGTACATGACAAGGTCGGCGAGAAAATTGCCGGCTTAGTGCATGCAGAAGGAGCGATGGTAACGGCAGGTGCTTTTTCAGCACTCACTCTCGGAATGGCCGGTATTCTTACCGGCACTGACCAGGAAAAAATAAAACAGATTCCGCATGATCTGAAAACTTCCGGCATGAAGTCCGAGGTGTTGTTGCAGAAGGGACATTACGATGGGTACGAACAAGCGCTGTACAATACGGGCATTACCATCATACCAGTAGAGACTGCTGAAGACGTTGGTCGCCTGGTGAATGAAAATACCGCAGCCATGCACTTTCTCAACTGCAATGCGCACGAAGGAAAGATCATGCACGAAGAGTGGTTGGCGCTTGCCGCAAAACACAATCTTCCTGCAACAATCGACATTGCAGCAGATGTGCCCCCGGTCACAAACTTGTGGAAGTACAATGACATGGGCTTCAGTTTCGTCGCTCTGTCCGGCGGCAAAGCAATCCGCGGCCCGCAAAGCACCGGCTTGTTAATGGGGAAAAAAGATATTGTCACTGCTGCCAGGTTAAACAACTCTCCCAATGGCGTCACGATCGGTCGCGGAATGAAAGTGAATAAAGAGGAGATTCTCGGCATGTATGCCGCACTCGACAGGTATATCAGCCAGGATCATGAAAAGGAGTGGAAAATGTGGGAAGAAAAAATTGATCGCATTCAATCTGCCATCAAAGACATCAACGGCATCCAAACCGAAGTAATTGTGCCGCCAATTGCTAACCATACACCTACCCTGCAGGTCACCTGGGATCCGTCGCTGGTAAAAATTAGCCGGGAAGATTTCCAGGCAAACCTGAGAAAAGGAAATCCATCTGTAGAGGTGATAGGCAACAATAAAGGCGGCTTCAATGTCACTGTTTTTATGCTGCAGGATGGTGAAGAAAAGATCGTAGCCAAAAGGCTGAAAGAAGAATTTTTAAAAGTAGCTTCATAGCATTGGCTGTATTTGTAAATAACAATACGCCGCAGAAGTTATTTTTCGTTTACCCGGAATAGTTAGATGAAGTTGAGACAATATTTTTTTCGAGAAATTTCTACGTTTTTATTTAAAGAAAGACATTGGAGTTTCATTATTGCATTTGTTTGTTGCATGACAATGTTTAGTTGCAGCCAGAAAGTACCGGAAGGAGATCCTGACAATGGTGGCCTGTATTTACCCGGAGGTTTCCAGGCGTTAGTAGTGGCTGACAGCCTTAAAGGTGCTGCCCGCCACCTGGATGTAAATAGTAATGGCGATATCTATGTGAAGTTGCGTTTCCCGGATTCGCTCGGTGGGAATGCAGCCCTGCGGGATACGGACCATGATGGGAAGGCAGATATTTTTGAGCACTTTGGTGATTATGAAGACA
>JBBQSI010000506.1:0-2727 GCA_038213975.1 Chitinophagales bacterium | reverse complement strand
GTAATCAGCATTTTCCAGGTCGAGTTTGTTGCTATGCACTGCCCGAAGATCTTTCCCGATGTTAAGAATGGTTGAATCAAAAGCGGCTACAAAATAGCGCTCTGCCTGCTCTGTAGGTACTTTAAATTTCAAAGCCCTGAAGGGCCCAACCTTTGGAATTACGCGAATGAATACTGAGAGCATGGTGGAAAAAAATCCTGGCCCCTGATAACCTTTACCAAATTCTTTGTTGTATTTACTGATGCGATTTTTGTAGCGGAAGCTTTGCGCCGTTGCGGTGGTATCAAGTTTTTTTAGGGCCGACTTTTTCCTGGCCCAGGCAGTTTTAGTAAGGATAGGAAAAACATTAGCGACGATGTATCGGAAAAATTCGACGGTAAAATTCAGGTGATTATTGAACACCTCGTGAATGTCCAAGCCATATGTTTTGTAAAAGGCGCGGGAAAGAACGGCAGTATCTACTTTAAAGCCAATAAAGTCGTGATAATTATTCGATGCATAGTTGCCGCGGGCTGTCTGCAATACGTCAAAGCCGAATTCCATTCTTTTATGAGAGATCTCGTTGTTAGCGTAAGTAACGGTATCCCCAAACTTCCTTTTCATTCTCGGATACACCACTGGCACGCTGATATTAGTAGATCCCGGGTGACCGAAATTGTCTGCTTCATAGTGACTGAGAAAACCTACCGCAAAAGCTAATTCATTTAAAGTTTGCGCCTCTTCCAGCATAGCTTTTACAATGTCACCGCTACGGACGTAGTGAATCAGGTTCGTAAAAAATGGATTGCCAAAAGGGTAGTATCCCATGTCAGGCGCTACTGCTCCTCCATAGGCATAAGCATGTGCATCTTTGAGTTCCTCTTCACTGGCCTTTGGATAATTTGATTTTAAGTAAGGAAGGATCGACTTTCCCCAGGCTGCGTCGATTATTGCTTCGTGCGTGAGCACGCCCAGGCTTTGAGCTTTCCCGACCGAACATGCAAGTAGTATACATAACACCAGTTTGTTAAGGGAATTGCAAGAAGGAAAAGTGATCATAACATCTAATCGTGTAAGTTTTGGGGGAAACAGATTGTCA
The DNA here is from genome assembly GCA_038213975.1 of Chitinophagales bacterium. Lineage (GTDB taxonomy): Bacteria > Bacteroidota > Bacteroidia > Chitinophagales > Chitinophagaceae > Ginsengibacter. The sequence continues at coordinate 1,649 of JBBQSI010000506.1, read as the reverse complement.
ACCGAGGGCTATGTTTAAATCTTAAACGGCTGGCAGCAGGCATTTAGTACGGGCAATGCAACTGGCCCGCACTCTGCACAATGGGGAAATGCTTAATGCCGAAATAATCTGGAGCAATTTTTTTAAGAAGCCGGGAAAATATTTGTAGCCCAAAATCAAAAGGGACAGCGGGCTAAGCTGTCTTCCGCATCTTCTTGTCCGTAGGTAAAGGTGACGGCGCTTCACGATGCTTGCTCCGCAGGTTTTTTTCCCTGATGATTTCAGACATAGGTTTATCGTAGACCTTACTCTCTACCCAGGAGATGATATCCAGGTAAGCAAATGACCTTGTCTGGAATCGATCTTTTTCCAAATGCTTAATTTTTTCAAGGAACTGAATCAGTTCCGGCTTTAGTTCTCCTGGCTTCACTTTACTGGAATGACGGAGAAAGGTAAAGATGTGTTCCTCCACAATAGTGAGATTTTTCATCCTGGCCATAAACCGATACACCGATTTGATCAGCGAATCTAAAATCTCCTCGTTGCCAAGCTCAAAATGACATAGCAGATGCATCAGCCTGGCGTAGCATTGCAAATCACTCCTGAGGCCGAAATGATTGTCATTGATAATCTTGTGTAGAAAATCGATGGCTGTAGAGTAGTTGCCGGCTCCAAAATAGAGCGTAGCAATTTTATAATTAAAAACAAGGATGCGATGGTGGTCTACATACAAAGAATACTCACTGAGATTTTCCTGTAATTCGGGCACAAAAGCTAAGCCTTCAGCGAATCGTCCCTCCATCAGGTATTGATTGATCCGGGCGCTGTTAATGTAGATTGAAGTGTGCACACGGAAATTGTCATGTTGATTGGCCACCGGGGTTTTCGCATATTCTTCAAATTGCCGAAGCGTCTCTGTGAATTTCACAAAGTTTCTCAGATCAAAATGGGCATTCAACAAATTGTGCATTCCCTTTATATAGTGCCCGGTCTCTACGGAAATCATTACCGGGTTTTCATTAAACAGGTCAATCCATTTTTGACTATAGCGGTAATACATCAGGAAGTCCTGCCGGATGAAAGCATACCAGCAGCAGCTTTGATAGTAGTACAGTTCCTCGTAAAAGCCGCTAATGTCTTCCGGATGATCCGGCAGAGACTCTTTAAAAAAATTTTTTATGCCTGATTCATCTTTTTGGTCGCGGGCGTGCCCGTTCATCACATACCAGCGATAGAGCAGCAACGCTAAGTTGGAAAGCTTGGTCACCCTGTCTATGTGGCGGCTTATTTCCATTGACTCATCTGCAAGCGACTGCGTTTTATCCAGCGAACTCCGTGTAATATGCAGCGTTTCTATTTTCTTCTCCAAAGAAATTACCTGCACGAGGAAGTTCATTTTCTGGTTAAGCTTGGCGAGCTCCTTAGCTTTTTCCAGGATAGTCAGGCTTTGCAACTTTAGTCCTTTATTATAAAGGAGTCGTGCATTATCGAGATGCTCACTCAGCTTTAAGTCAATATTGTCATTGGTCTTTAATAACCGCAGGCTGGCCAGCAATTGTTTGTTAAGATGTGTCTTAAGATTAGAAAGCTGGGGCTTGGTTATATCAGGCAGCAATTTCAACAAATGCTTTTCATCGTAACCCGTCAGCCGGTCCATAGCATCAAACAAC
>JBBQSI010000505.1:0-2736 GCA_038213975.1 Chitinophagales bacterium | reverse complement strand
GAAAATAATGCAACGCAGTTTCAACATATTCCTGCCAGTGAAATGCGGGAGGTGTTTCGCTCGGTTCTTTTTGCGCTAAATTTTTCAAATGATGAAGCCTCCCTTTGCGCTGATGTGTTTACCCAAAATTCATTAGAAGGAGTCTACACGCACGGCGTTAATCGCTTTCCCCGTTTCGTTGAATATATAAGGGGCGGCTACGTGAAACCAGGGGTGAAACCTGTTTTAAAAAATAGTGCCGGCAATATCGAACAATGGGACGGTGAACTCGGTCCCGGAATCATCAATGCAATCCATGCGACCGATCGGGCAATGGCCCTGGCAAAGGAAAGTGGTATCGGCTGTGTCACGTTGGCAAACACCAATCATTGGATGCGTGGAGGTAGCTATGGATGGCAGGCGGCAAAACAAGGATTTGTATTTCTTGGCTGGACCAATACGATTGCAAACATGCCGGCATGGGGAGCAGTTGACGCACGGCTGGGAAATAATCCGCTCGTGGTTGCTATCCCATTCCGGGGCGAGGCCATTGTGCTGGATATGGCCATGTCGCAGTTTTCTTTTGGGAGTATGGAAAAAGCGGCGTTGCAAAAAGAGCAACTACCCGTGCCCGGTGGTTTCAATAAACAAAATAAAATTACGCACGACCCGGCGGAGATCATAGATTCCGGCAGGCCGTTGCCGGTAGGTTATTGGAAGGGTGCAGGACTTGCTTTGCTATTGGATATTTTGGCCACTATTCTATCGGGGGGTAAGTCAACCGCTGGCATCAGCGCTGAAAAAATAGAGTACGGGCTGTCGCAGGTGTTTGTGGCGATAGATATCTCCAGGCTTCACCAGGCGTCTGCTATCCCGCAGGCAGTACAGCAGATCATCGATGATTATCATCGGTCTATGCCTGCGGAGGAAAAGGGAAAAATTTTATATCCCGGCGAACGGGTGTTGAAAGACCGGGCGAAGAATTCAGCTGACGGAATCCCTGTTTTGAAAAATATTTGGGATGAAATCTTAAGTTTTCAATCATAAATCCATTTTCGCAAAGTCATCTGCCAACTTGTTAAGTTGTGCCGCAGACAGCGTAGTCGCTCCATCCTGTATCACCATTCGATATTTAAAAGTGATCGATTCATCTTTATTAAGATGGAGATTTGTTTCTGATTTGCCTTCAGTGAATATATTCGTACCGAGCGGGTTGGCCGCAAACAATCCATAGCCGCGTGCATGCCAAAAGGTTGGATAATTAATATTCTCCGGGTGATCAATGATCGTGACACTGACAGAATCAGGGCCTATTTTTCCAAAGCTTTTACACCATGCTGCCCGCGAGCTCCAAGTATCATTGCCCGTCTTCCCTGCACTGGTGAGATAGTCACCCGTTGCGATATCATCTTTTTTCGCTTTGATGGTTGTCACGTTTCCTTTCGCGTCTGTAAAAGACTTGTCTGCTGTTTCTGGTATTTGCAATTCGTGGGCTAACCGTATCGCATACATGCCATCCTTGGCATCCTTGAAAGTCACATCCCGGGATGCTATAAATGTCGTAGAACGATCTATGATCCGCTGGTGATTGCTACCGCTGAAAACGAGGGTGGTGATTTCTTCGAGCAGTATGTCCTTAGCGTGGTGCGTCCAGTTGGCGTGATAAACTAAAATGCCTTTTTCTCCGCTTTCTATTTTCAGGATAGAGTCGGTGCGGATCCAGCCGTAGTTTGCTTTTTTTTCCGGTGCTATCGCATAGGAGTTATTCCAGAAGTCAAGATCATTTACATTTTCGAAGGTGAACCAAACACCCACATGATGGGGATGATCTGTTGGCTCATTTGGCCGCATAGCCATCGGGAATCCCCTGGTGACAGCCCGGCCATCGCCGGCGATTACGGGGTAAAGAATCGGTTTCTCGAGCGTATCCGGGTAAAGAAAGCTGGTGAATAATTTCTGGTCCAAAAGAATGTCTATGCGACCGTTATCTTTTTTTGTAAGTTGAAAATTACCCTTACCTCTTTCCTGCGGAAAAACATGGCAGAAAGAAATAACCAGGATAAAGGTGCTAACAAGCCGTATCATTTGCAATCGTTTAAGGCAAAAAGGATTTAGTTTTCTTTTACAATGATCTCTGCATCTTCATGCTCTGGCGCATCCCGCTCTACGGCAATCGTGCACTCGGTAATTACCGCTGCCAGGGCACTCACTGCCACCAATACAGGCGCTAATACAGCACCGACAACGCCGAAGGCAAGTGGGAAACTCATGATTTCTTTGCCCCCTTTTTCAGTGATGGTGATCCGCCTTACATTACCCTCCGCAATCAGGTCTTTAACTTTCTTCAGGAGGTTTTCGCCATTTATCGTAAAAAATTCTTTCGTATTCATCTGTAAATATTTTATCTGTGAAGGAATGATCACAAATTTATTGATTTAATCACGCGCCAACGTGTTTGTTTGATGGCTGCTCCGGCACGTTATTTTTAGGTAAATCAGGAGCAAGCGCTTTCAGCCAGTTTTCGGCGCCGGATTTAAGTCTACCTTTTTCCAGCACTACCGTTTCGCGTATTGTCCGCAATCTCTCCCGCGAGCTTTCCCCAAGGCGCTCCAGGTTTTTATCAGATAGAAACATTAACGTTGTCACGCGATCCTGGTGATCGCCAAGAATTTCCAGCAGTTCCTTTAATTTTTTTTCACTCAACAGGTCTTTACTACCCTTTTCTATTTCTTTCGATTCTTTGAAGGTGATGTAATA